>DATGCC010000778.1:0-4906 GCA_035312345.1 Rhodothermales bacterium | reverse complement strand
CGAGCGACCCATTGTGGACATCTCGCTCACCAGTTCGATGTCTACGATGTCCAAGGAAGACATCGCCGTGCTGCCCGTGCAGCAACTCGAAGACATCGTCAACCTGCAAGCGGGCGTGGTGGACGGACACTTTCGCGGCGGGCGTACGGGCGAGGTGCAGTATCAGGTCGATGGCGTATCGGTCAACAACCCGTACGACAATGCCTCAACGCTGCAACTCGACCGCTCTGTATTGCAAGAGGTGCAGGTTATCAGTGGGACGTTCGATGCCGAATATGGGCAGGCGCTGAGTGGTGTCGTCAATGCCGTGCTGCGGAGTGGCGACGATGACCGCTACGAGTTCTCCGCCGAAGTCTACATGGGCGACTACGTCAGCCCTGGCAACGACTCCACCATCGTGCAGAACCGCTTTACGGGTCGACAGGAGGTGGCGTTCTTTCCGTATATCGACGAGATCAGCCCTACGGCGCGGCAGAACTATCAGTTTAGTCTCAGCGGGCCGGTGCCTCTGGTATCCAACACGACGTTTTTGGCAAACGGGCAGCGCTTCATCAATGAAGGCTATCTGATGGGCGAACGGGTGTTTTTGCCTACCGACTCGTCGAATTTCGAGCAGCAGGTTTTTAACCCTTCCGGCGATGGCGAACTGGTGCCGATGGGCTTCTCAAAGCAATGGTCCTTCCTCGGTAAACTGACCAACCGTTCCATCAACAATATTTCGCTCAGTTACCAGGCCATTGGTAACATGATCAAACGGCAGGGCTACAACCATGCCTATCGATTTAACCCCGAAGGCCAGGCAACTACGGAGCAATTCTCCATTGTCCATGGCCTCGATATCACACATACTCTCTCGAACTGGACGTTTTACGAACTGAGCCTCCGTCAGAATTACTTCGATTTTGAGGACTTGAAGTACGAGGACGTGCGCGACCCACGCTACTTCGAGGCCGGGCAGCCCCAGGGAGATGCCAACTTCCTCGAAGGGGCGATTGTGCAAGGCGTGGATCTGGGACGGTTTGTGCAGCGCACCAACTCGTATGTAATGAAGGCTGCCATTACCAGCCAGGCTACAAAGGTGCATCTGTTAAAGGCGGGCATTGAGGCGCAAACCTCGGATCTGGAATTCGGTGCACCGGGGCGTGTCGCGCCCGTTGTCATTGATGGCGTGCAGCAGCTCGGCGTCGTAGAAGACACGCTGGGCGCGGTGGTCAACGCCTATTCTCCTGTGTCCGCAGCGGCCTTTGTGCAGGACCGGGTTGAGTGGCGGGATCTGCGCGTGCGGGCCGGGGTGCGGATGGAATACTTCGACGCCAACTCCACCATCCCGAGCGACTTGGCAAACCCGGCCAACAGCATCGATGGAGCCCCGGAATCCTTACCCAAGGACACCTCGGTAAAGCTGCGCATTGCGCCCCGCGTTGGCCTGTCATTCCCCATCCTCGACCGGGCGTCGATGTTTTTCTCCTACGGACATTTCTACCAGATGCCGGGGCTGAGAGAACTCTTTTCCAACTCCGACTATTCGGTGCTGGAGGATTTGCAGGCCGGGGCCGTCAGTTATGGTGTGCTCGGCAACCCGGATCTCAAGCCCGAATTCACGGCACAGTACGAGTTCGGATTCAAGAGCGAGATCACCGACTGGCTGGGGTTAGATTTGAGCCTGTTCTACAAAGACATCCGTGACCTGCTCGGCGTTGAGTTTGTGCAGACGTACACCGCAGCGGAGTATGCCCACTTCACCAATGTTGATTTTGGCGGCGTGCGTGGCTTTACGCTGGCGCTGGATCAGCGCGGCTTTGGCAACCTTAGTACCTCGCTTGATTACACGTTGCAAAATGCCGTGGGCAATGCAAGTGACCCTCGCGAGACGGCTACCCGTGCCGAGGCAGGCGAGGACCCGCGTCCCCGGCAGGTGCCCTTCAACTGGGATCAGCAGCACACCCTCAACGGCACGGTCGTCTGGTTTAAGCCCGACAATTATACGCTGACGGGCATCATCAAGTTTGCCAGCGGCCAGCCCTATACGCCTTCGTTGAGTACGGGCTTTGGGGCAGATCTGGAGACCAACTCCGGGCGCAAGCCGAGCTTCTTCATTGTCGATCTGAGGGCCGAGAAGTTCTTCAACGTTGCCGGGATGCAATGGACGGCTTTTGCGAGGGTGCTCAACCTGTTCGATCAGCACTTTGCCAACGGCTTCGTCTACTCCGACACGGGCAGCCCCTTCTACACGCTCAGCGCCGCCCAGCAGCGCGATCCAAACCCGAACCGGTTTAACGCTCCCCGTCGGCTGGAAATCGGGATCTCTTTCCGGGGTGTCATTGAGCGGTAAACGTGGTTTGCAGCATCAAGGTAAGGCACTCTGTTAGCTAGGGTACCTGACTTGCATGTGCAACTCGAAATTAGACAAGTGCAAGCTATCATGAAGCAGTTCCTCATATACAGCCTCCTCGCCTTGCTTTGGGCGATGCCAGCGCTCGCTCAGGAGTTGGAGCCGGTGACACCGCCCAGCCTGAGAAGCAGGATTGATGCCGAACGCGACGGCTCGCACGATGCCAACCGCATCCGCACCATCTTCTACAATTACGGGATGGTGGGCGACTTTATGACCAACCCCGACCTGAGCGTTTTCCACTCGGTGGAGGTGCCCCGAGGATCCGGTGTCAATTATTCCGATGGGGTGACGCCGTTTGTACTGGCGCGTGTAGTACAGGAAAACGGACGTCCGACCGAAATCATGGAAACGGGCTTCCGCGAGCGTCAGGCTACGAGTCCTATTTCTAACCGGGTTATGCGTTTCGAGCCACGGCCCGGATATGCCGAACCCAATCCGGAGGTAAACCAGGGCCGCTCTATCGCCATCAGCAACGACTGCCGCACCTGGCCCGGTGCGACGGGCTTTAACCCTGTGACTGGCGAATGCACCTTCACCAATGATCCTGCCGAATGCTGGATTGACAAGGTCAGCGATGGCGATGATCCCGGTTGGTGCGGTTCATGGAACGGATTCTTTGGCAAGCGGCCCAATGCGGACCAGGAATCCTTCTTTGTGATGGATGACAACTTCTACGATGCCTTCAATTTCTACCCTGACAGCCGCGACCGAACACGTCGTGGATTGGGCTTGCGCGTAGAGGTGCGGGGCTTCCAGTGGGCCAATCCACAGGCGCAAAACGTGATCTTCTGGCACTATGACATCGTCAACGAGAGCACCACTACCTATGACGACATCATCTTCGGTCTCTATATGGACTCCGGCGTAGGCGGCTCGTCTACCTCGTGTGATGGCGTAGCCGAGTCCGACGATGACAATGCATTCTTCAATAGAGATTTTGGTCTAAACCTTGTCTACACCTGGGACAAAGGAGGTCGTGGTGTGGGGCTGGAGAGCAACTGCGAAGATACGGGCTACCTCGGTTATGCCTACCTCGAAACGCCGGGCAATCCCTTTGATATGCTCGATAACGATGAGGATGGTATCACCGATGAGATGCGCGACAGTGGCCCTGGGCAGCTTATTGAAGGGCAGGCTGCCATCCGCTCGTATGTGCAGGCGAATTATGATTTGACTGCTTTTGAGCAAGCCTATGGCCCCCTTGAGACCCGTCCTGCTTTCGTAGCCGGTATGTGGTGGACGGGCGACGAAGACCTCGACTGGGCCCCGCAGTTCAGCGACACGGGAGCGGATGGCATTTTTGCGGATGATGACAATCCAGCAGACACGGGCGAAGGAGATGGGCAACCTACGGCTGGCGAGCCCAACTTCGACCAGACCGACATCACAGAGTCTGATCTGATTGGTCTGACGGGATTCAAGCTCAACCGCATCCGCGCCGGAGCCGGAGCACCCAGTACAGAGACGGACAACATCGTTTTTTTCAATAATCAGCTTGAATGGCCACGGCGGCTCTACGACCAGTTTTCCAGCGCCGACCCGAATGTGAGCTTCGATACGCCGCTGGCACTCAACTACAACATCGGGTTCCTCTTCGCCTCCGGGCCGTTCCGCCTCGAAGCCGGACGGCGCGAACGGTTTAGCCTGGCGCTGGCCTATGGCGATGATTTGACCGAACTGGAAACGACGGTTAGCACAGTCCAATCCATCTATGATGCCAATTACCAGTTTGCCACGCCGCCTCCTGAACCAACCGTGCAAGCCTTCGAGGGCGATGGGCAGGTGACGCTGGTTTGGGACAACACCGCCGAGCGTTCCATCGATCCGGTGACGAATGAGGATGACTTTGAAGGCTACCGGGTTTATCGCTCTACCGACCCCAACTTTCTGGATGCCCAGGTTATCTCCAACGCGCGCGGCACCGGGCCTATCGGCATCGGGCGTCCCATTGCGCAGTTTGACTTAGAGAACGACGTGGCAGGGTATTCCGATCTGACGGTGGAAGGGACCGCGTACTACCTCGGGCAAAATACGGGGCTTACCCACACCTTCACCGACACAACCGTTACCAACGGGCAGACCTACTATTACGCAGTCACCGCGTACGACCGAGGCTCAGAAGCTTTCAACTTCTATCCCTCTGAGAATGCCATCACCATCTCGCGCACGCCGCGTGGTGGTACCATCCTGCCAAAAAACGCCGTGCAGGTGCGCCCGAATGCGCAGGTACCAGGATACGTGCCTGCCGCCTTGCAAGGCCCACCGGAGCAGGTGTCCGGTGAGGGGTTTGGTACGGTTGACATCCGCGTGCTCGATTCAGGGCTGGTGCCAGATGGACACACCTTTCGTATTGACTTTTCAGGGGATCCAGACAGTGTAAGGGCCACTACCTATCGTCTCACAGATGTGACGGACGAGACGGTGATTTTTGAAGGAGGGGAGGACTTTGTAGGAGAGGGCGTGGGGCCGGTAGGTGCGGGGCTGTTGCCTATCCTCACTACGCCGCCGACG
>DATGCC010000777.1:0-6227 GCA_035312345.1 Rhodothermales bacterium | reverse complement strand
CGATGGCGTGACGATGGACGCCGAAAGCCTGCGCGAAGCGGGCTCGATGATGGGCACGGCAGGCATGCTGTTCATGGACGAAGACACCGACATGGTCTCGTTCCTGCGCCGCGTCACCCACTTTTATCACCACGAAAGCTGCGGCCAGTGCACGCCCTGCCGCGAAGGCACCGGCTGGCTCGAAAACCTCGTCACGCGCATCGACGAAGGCGAAGGCAACCTGCGCGACCTCGACCTGCTGTTGCAACTCTGCGACCAGATGGAAGGCCGCACGGTCTGCGCCCTCGCCGACGCCGCTGCGTGGCCCGTCCGCAACACCATCAACCGATTCCGCGACGAGTTTGAGGCCAAGTGCAAACCCGCCGTCTTTGCGACGGGAGGCACAGAAGCCGTTGCGGTCGAAGCCTAAACCCCTCCAAACTATGAAAAAGCTCTCCCTTTTACTCCTTGTCCTCGTGCTCGGTCTGAGCGCCTGCCAGACGGAAGAAACCATTGACGCCGAAGCCACCGCTGAGGTGGAAGAAGCCGCTGCCATTTCGGCCCATGACACCTACGGCGATGCACTGACGACGGAAGGCGCTGTCTCCGCGACCACCGTGCTGGCTGACCGGGAGCAGTACGTCGGCAAGACGGTCAAAGTCGAAGGCACCATCTCCGAAGTCTGCCAGATGATGGGCTGCTGGCTCACCATTCAGGCGGGCGACGGTAACAACATCCGTGTGGCGGTGCCGCGTGATGACGAAGGCAAGTACGTCTACACTGTGCCGAAAGACATCAGCGGGCGGCACGCCATCGTGGAAGGCACGCTGACTGAAGAAATCCTCACTGTAGAAACCCAGCGCCATCTGGCCGAGGAAAAAGGCGAAGAGGCTCCCGAAGACCTGGAGCCGATTTCTGAGTTGCAGATGACAGCCGATGGCGTCTTGATCGAGAAAGCAGCAAGCTAGTTGGCAGTCGCCAGCAGTTAGGAAAACTTGGCTGTTGGCTCCTGCACACGAAAAACGGATTTACTCCATCGATTATGCCTAAAGTAACGATAGACGACCAGGTCTACGAATTCGAAGAGCGGCCCAAGCTGCTCCAGTTCTGCCTGGATCACGGCGTCGAGTTGCCGCATTTTTGCTACCACCCGGCGATGTCCATCCCGGCCAACTGTCGCCAGTGCCTCGTGGAAGTGGGCACCCCGGCCCGCGACCGCGCCACGGGCGATTTGAAGGTAGATGACGACGGCAACCCGGTCATCCAGTTTTTTCCGAAGCTCCAGACGAGCTGCTCGATGGATGTGTCGGATGGCATGGTGGTGAAGACGAAGCGGACGAGTGACCTGGTGAAGCGGGCGCAGGAAGACACAATGGAGTTCCTGCTCATCAACCACCCGCTCGACTGCCCGATCTGCGATCAGGCCGGGCGCTGTCCGCTCCAGATTCAGGCGTACAAATATGGGCGGGAAGGTTCGCGCTTCGAGTTTCGCAAGGTGCACAAGCCCAAGAAAGTCAAGCTCGGCCCCCGCGTCATGCTCGATGCTGAACGCTGCATCAACTGCACGCGCTGCACGCGCTTCACGCAGGAGATTTCCGAAAGCCATCAGCTTACGATCATCTCTCGCGGGGTTAAAAATTACCCGATGACACCGCCGGGTATGGTGTTCGACGAGCCGTATTCGATGAATGTCATCGACATCTGCCCGGTAGGCGCGCTTACCTCGGCAGAGTCGCGATTCAAAGCGCGGGCGTGGGAGATGAGTTCGACGCCGTCCATCAGCACAACCAACGCCAAAGGCTCCAACTGCTTCTACTGGGTGCGCGACAACCTCGTGATGGAAATCACAGCCCGGCAGAACATGGCCGTCAACGAGTACTGGCTGGCTGACGAGGATCGCCTCGATTACAAGCGTTTCAACGATGACCGTCCTACAGGCCCGCAGGTGCGCCGTGAAGGCACGCTTGTTTTGGCAAGTTGGGAGCACGCCTATCAGCACGCCGTCGATCTGCTGGCTGGCCTCGATGGCAGCGAAATCCTGTTCCTCGGCTCAGCCTACGCTACAGTGGAGGACAACTTCCTGCTGACCAAACTTGCCGCGGCACTCGGAGCCGATGCGCCGCGCTATATCCAGCACATTGAGCCGGGCCATGGCGACGACTGGCTCCGCACCGACGACCGCACGCCCAACGCGCAGGGCTGCGAACGCCTCGGTATCCAGCCTGTCGACGAAACCGTCGTGCGTAGCCGGGTGCAGGCAGGCGAGATCAAAGCGGTCTACGTGCTGGAAGATGATCCAGTCAATGCTGGCTTGCTTTCGCTGGATGACTTGAGCGATGTGCGCGTCGTTCTACATTACTACAACACGACCAACGAAACACTCGATACCGCTGATGTGGCACTGCCCGCGGCGATGGTGGTCGAGACGGTTGGCACGTATGTGAGCCAGGACGGGTATGCCCAGCGTGTCCGTCCCGCCAAAGCCATTCGCGGTGTCAACCGGACGTTGCGCATGGAGATGGGCGCGAGCCGCACCGACCGCCACGGCACGCCGTTCGACCGCTGGTACAACGAGTCACACAAGATCGACTGCAAGCCAAGCTGGGAAACGCTGCCTGCCATCGCCGACCTGTTTGGCCATGCCATGACGTACAAAGGTCCTAAGCAGATCATGCAAGAGGTGGTCGACACCCACCCGGCGTTCGACGGTGCAACGTATCAGGCGATGGGCCTGCAAGGCGTGCGCCTCCAGGAAATCGGCGAACCAGCATAATACATTTTAGATTTTGGATTGGGGATTTTGGATTGTCTCAGACAGCCACCCAATCGAAAATCCAAAACCTAAAATCCAAAATCGAAACATGGATCTTCCGTACTGGCTGATTGCCCTGATCGGGTTCGGCGTTATCAACTTCATGCTCGTCTCGGCGTCGATGATGGTGTACGCCGAGCGCAAGGTGTCGGGCTATATTCAAAACCGCCCTGGCCCCAACCGCGTCGGCCCGCTCGGGTTGTTGCAGCCCTTCGCTGATGTCGCCAAGCTGCTCTTCAAGGAGAACATCAACCCCGAGGCGTCCAGCAAATTCGTCCACTCGCTGGCTCCCGTGCTGATGGTCGTCATTGCCATGACGGTGCCTGCCATGATTCCGTTTGCGCGGGGCGTCGTCATCGTCGATAACAGCGTGACAGTGCTGATCATTCTAGCATTGACCTCGGTGTCGGTCTACGGCGTGACGCTGGCGGGATGGAGTTCCAACAGCAAGTTCTCATTGCTCGGTGGCCTGCGTTCGTCGGCGCAGATGATCTCCTACGAGTTGTCGATGGGCCTTGCAGTGGTCTCCGTCGTGCTGATTGCAGGTTCGCTCAGCGTGGTCGATATCGTAGAAAGCCAGGCCGATGGCTGGGCCATCCTTGGCTGGAACGTCTTCCGTAACCCAGTTGGCTGCATGCTCTTCATCATCACTGCCTTCGCCGAAACCAACCGTGCCCCGTTCGACCTTCCAGAAGCTGAGCAGGAACTCGTCGGCGGTTACCACACCGAGTACAGCGGCATGAAATTCGGCATGTTCTTTCTGGCCGAGTACGTCAACTGGTGGGTGGCCTCCTTCGTCATCGCCACGCTCTTCTTCGGTGGCTACCTGATCCCGTTCGAGCCGCTGCTGCTGGATGCTGTCCCCGCCCTCGAAGGCAGCATTGTTCTCGGCCTGTTGCAATTCGTCAGCCTGATGATCAAGGTCGGCTTCTTCGCGTTCCTGTTCATCTGGGTGCGCTGGACGCTGCCGCGCTTCAAGTACAACCAGCTCATGACCATAGGCTGGAAGTATCTGCTGCCCATCGCCCTCGCCAACATCATCGTCATCGCCCTCGGCGTGGCTCTGTTTAAAGCCATCTTTTAGGGAAGAGGGAAGGGGGAGGAGGGAAGAGCCGTCTTTACCCTTTCCCGCTTCCCGCTTCCCTCTTCCCCATGCTTTTAGCTCCTTCCATTCTCGCTGCCGACTTCGCTCGCCTGGAGGCCCATGTCCGCGAGGCGCTGGAGGCAGGAGGAGATTGGGTTCATGTGGATGTGATGGACGGGCATTTCGTGCCGAACATCACCATCGGGCCGCTCATCGTGCGGGCACTCAAACCGTTACGGGATGCGATGGACACGGTGCTGGATGTACATCTGATGATCGAGCAGCCGGAGCGCTATGTGGACGCCTTTGCTGAGGCCGGAGCCGACCGCATCACCGTCCACGTTGAAGCCTGCACGCATCTGCACCGCACAATTGAGCAAATCAAAGAAGCTGGGGCAAAAGCAGGTGTCACGCTCAACCCGGCGACACCACTCGTCATGCTCGAAGAGATTATCACAGATGTGGACCTCGTGCTTATCATGTCGGTCAATCCGGGGTTCGGCGGGCAATCTTATATTTCGCAGAGCACCGCCAAAATCCGCCGGTTGCGGCAGATGATTCATGCGTATGAGGCTCAGGCCCTGATCCAAGTGGATGGTGGTGTCAAGCCCTCAAATGTGCGCGAGGTGGTGGAGGCTGGAGCCGATGTGATCGTGGCGGGCAGTGCCATCTTCAAGGGGGCGGTGGCCGACAACGTGAAAGCCTTTCGCGAAGCGGTGCAGCAGACCGCGTAAGCTTTTTGTGGGGCGCTGTAGTAGAGGACGAGGATGATTCAGGAAATAGAAAATATAGAACTCCATTTTTTAACCCTGCATGATTACCTCGCCTTAAAAGATGCGATGATCGAGGCATATTCGACGATGCCCGATCCCCACTGGGAAGAAGCGCATATCGCCTCGCTCATCGAAAAGTTTGCAGAAGGGCAGGTCGTTATCAAAGTCAACGGGCAACTGGCGGGCTGTGCCTTATCCATCATCGTCGATTACGACGCGTTTGATACCCATCACACCTATCGCGAAATAACGGGCGATTATACCTTCGAGACGCACGAGTCCGAGGGCGATGTGCTGTATGGCATCGACATTTTTATCAAAGCCGAATATCGCGGGTTGCGGCTGGGGCGACGGCTGTATGATTACCGCAAGGAACTGTGTGAGCGGCTTAATTTGCGAGGCATTGCCTTTGGCGGACGCATTCCCAACTACCACAAACATGCCGAAACGGTAAGCCCGAAGGAATACATTGAAAAGGTCAAAAGGAAAGAGATTCACGATCCGGTATTAAGCTTTCAGATCGCTAACGATTTTCATCCGTCCAAAATATTGAAGGGCTATCTCGACGGTGATGCAGCGTCCAGCGAGGTAGCGGTGTTGTTGGAATGGAATAATATCTACTACGAAAAGCCGACCAAGAAGGCCGTCGTGCAGAAAAAAGTCGTTCGGCTCGGTCTCATCCAGTGGCAGATGCGGCCCTACGCGAACCTGGATGAAGTCATGCAGCAGGCCGAATACTTCGTTGATGCTGTCTCTGGCTATCGCTCGAATTTTTCTCTGTTTCCTGAGTACTTCAATGCGCCCTTGATGGCCGAAAACAACCACCTTCCGGAAGCGGACGCCATCCGAGAACTATCAAAACATACGCCGCATGTAGTCCAGCGCTTCTCCGAACTGGCGATCATGTACAACATCAACATCATTACGGGCAGTATGCCCGAGATCAAAGATGATCTGTTGTACAACGTTGGGTACTTATGCAAACGAGATGGTAGCACGGAAAGGTATGAGAAGTTGCACGTAACGCCCGACGAGGCCAAAGTGTGGGGCATGCAGGGGGGCAGCGAGCTAAAAACCTTCGACACGGATTGTGGGAAAATCGGAGTGCTGATTTGTTATGATGTCGAGTTTCCTGAATTAAGCCGTCTGCTGGCCGATGAAGGCATGGACCTTTTGTTTGTGCCCTTTTTGACCGACACGCAGAATGGCTATTCCAGGGTCAGGCATTGCGCCCAGGCCCGCGCCATCGAAAATGAATGCTATGTGGCCATCGCCGGGAGTGTGGGCAACCTGCCGAAAGTGCATAACATGGACATTCAGTTTTCGCAGTCCATGGTGTTTACGCCCTGCGATTTTGCGTTCCCTGCCACAGGTATCAAAGCGGAGGCCACCACCAATACCGAGATGATCTTGATAGCAGATGTCGATCTTGACTTACTAACAGAGCTTCATGAATTGGGGAGTGTTCGGAATTTGCGGGATCGCCGAAAAGACCTCTTTGAATTAAAAAAGAGGGTAGTGATCAGAAAGTGTTGATGAGGCAGTCGAGGTTGTAGTGCCAGATGAAGTACTTCGTCGC
>DATGCC010000776.1:0-6615 GCA_035312345.1 Rhodothermales bacterium | reverse complement strand
AGGTTTTACCGTCAACCAGCAAGGTATAGTAGCCCTCCGAGACCGTCTCGAAAGTATAATCCACAGGCGTTCCATCAAGCAGAAGGTCGCCCTCGTGAAAGTCGATGTCGAAGGCGTGGTCGCCTACAAGGGCACGGTACTGGGGATCGGCAGGTGCGGGCATGTTGGTCTTACGAATTGAGGGTGGTTGTAAAGGTGACAGACGATTGGGATTGATTTTTAACACCGCGTGTTCATCGTCAGGAGATAATACAAACATCGGGCTACGTTTTGAGTTCATTCATCAAAATTATGTGTCCTGATGCGTACGCTATGCAAACCGAACTTACACCAGATTTACTGCTCTATGGGTACCAGCAAGGCGTTTTCCCGATGGCCGACCCGGATGACGACGCGGTCTACTGGTTTCGTCCCGAAAAGCGTGGGATCTTGCCGCTAGATCAATTTCATGTGCCCAAGAATCTGCAAAAGCTGGTGCGGCAAGGCATCTTTGAGGTCGTTGTAGATTGTGACTTTGAAGGCGTGATGCGGGCCTGCGCCAACCGCGACTCGACCTGGATCTCGGAAGAGATCATCGACGCCTATGCCGCGTTACACGAGTGGGGATGCGCTCACAGTGTCGAGTGCTGGCAGGAAGGACGGCTTGTGGGTGGTCTCTACGGCGTAGCTCTCGGCGGGGCTTTCTTCGGTGAGTCGATGTTTCACCGGGTCAGCAATGCGTCGAAGGTAGCGCTGGTGCATCTCGTGCGGCGGCTGCGAAAAGGCGGTTACGTCCTGCTCGACACGCAATACGCCACCCCACACCTGGAACAGTTTGGCGTGGTGGAGATACCTTCCGCCGAGTATGAACGCCGTCTCGAACGTGCCCTCACGGTACGCGCCACCTGGCAATTACCGAACCTGAATACAACGGACCCATGAGAACACATATAGGCTGGATCAGCGTCATCTTCCTGATTATGCTCGGCTGCCAGACCGAGGAGATGCCCGAGCCGCCTGCCGACGATCAGGCTGAAGTGGACCTCCCCGTGCAGTCAGTGACTCTGGCGGAGGCACCCGCGCCGGACAGCACCACCATGCGCAGGTTTCGTGAGGTGATGGCGTTTGCTCAGGAAGAAAACCTACACGAGCGACCCATCGGCGAGATCATGCAGGCGGTGGGTGAACGATTTTTGGCGTCGCCGTACGTTGCGGGTTCGCTGGATAAACCCGAAAAGGAAATACTCATCGTAGACCTCACCGGCTTTGATTGTGTACTCTTTATCGAGGCGACCCTGGCGCTGGCACGGGGCATTGCGGTGGAGGATTATTCCTACGACACCTTCGCCCAACACATCCTCGATCAACGCTACCGGGATGGCCAAATGGATGGCTATTGCAGCCGTCTCCATTATTTCTCCGAATGGATCGCCAACAACGAGGCGCGGGGTACCGTCGAGAATATCTCGCGGGACTTGGGGGGCGAAAAGCTGGATACGCGGCTTACTTTTATGTCCGAGCATCGAGACGCCTATCCGCGTTTTGCAACCAACGACAGCCTTTTTCAGGGCATTCAGGAGATGGAGGAGCGGCTGGCGGATCTGGAGATTTACTACATTCCCCAGGATCGCATTCGTAGCGTCTACGACCAGCTACAGGCAGGCGACATCATCGCTACGGCCACCAAGATTAAGGGGTTGGATGTGACGCACAGCGGCCTCGTCTATGCCAACGCGGATGGGAGCAAGGGCTTTATGCACGCCTCGACCTCCGGCGGCGTCAAGGTTTCGCCGGATCTTCAAGCCTATGTGCAGAACAACACCTCGCAGATCGGTATTGTGGTAGCCCGACCGGTAGCGGTTGGGGATTAGGATTATATGTCATTGGCTCCCTTCGGTCGCTGTCAGTTGCGCCTTCGGCGCGTCATTGGTCATGGGAGACATCGTGCTCATCAATGACCAATGATGCGAGCCGCACGAGCCCATGACGTGAGCGAAGCGAACAAATCAATCTATGGACTCCATCAACCGTATTGCTGTCTACACCAGCGGAGGCGACGCACCCGGCATGAACGCGTGCGTACGTGCTGTGGTGCGGGCCGCCATCTCGCACGACCTCGAAATCGTAGGGGTGCGGCGTGGCTATGCAGGCATGATCGAAGGCGACTTTGTGGAGATGGACGGGCGTTCGGTGTCGAACATCCTTCAGAAAGGCGGCACGATCCTGAAGAGCGCCCGTTCGGAAAAGTTCAAGCAGCCCGAGTTCCGGGCACAGGCGGCCGAGCAACTCCGAAACGCAGGCGTTAATGGCCTTGTCGGCATCGGCGGAGATGGGACGTTGCGGGGAGCCGTATTTTTTCACGAAGAGCATGACATTCCCGTCGTCGGCTGCCCTGGCACCATCGACAATGATCTCTTCGGCACCGACGAAACGATTGGCTACGACACAGCGCTCAACACCGCCATCGACAACATCGACAAGATCCGTGATACGGCAGATGCGCACGACCGGCTGTTTCTGGTCGAGGTGATGGGCCGCGACTCTGGGTTCATCGCGCTCAACTGTGGCATTGGCGGTGGGGCTGAGATGGTCATGATTCCCGAGACGATCACTGAAATCGAGGACATCAAGGAACGCATCCACTCGCTGATGTCGGCGCAGTCGCGCTCATCTATTGTCGTGGTGGCCGAGGGTGACGAGCATGGAGGCGCACGGGTGATTGAGCAGGCGCTACGCGACGATCCCACGTTTTCCTACATCGACCTGCGCGTCTGCATTTTGGGTCACACCCAGCGCGGCGGTTCTCCTTCGGCCCGTGACCGCGTCCTGGCTAGCCGCCTCGGAGCCGCTGCCGTCGATGCGTTGATCGAAGGACACACCAACGTCATGGTCGGCACCGTCAACAACGAGATCAAACTGACGCCCATGCGCAACGTGTGGAGCCGCAAGAAAACCATCAATTACGAACTGCTGCGGCTGACGCAAATGCTTAGTTAAGCACTGCGTGCTGGTTCCTGGTTTGTGGTTACTGATTCGGGATACTGAACGAGAACCTGTAACCAGGAACCCGCAACCCTTAACCGCGACTGCAAGGAGCACTATGTCCCATCATCCCCCGGTAGGCGAAATAGAAGGCAAGAAAGAGCAGGTTGAAGCGATGTTCGACGCCATCGCGCCGCGTTATGATTTGCTCAACCGTGTGCTCAGTCTCGGCATTGACCAGCGGTGGCGCAAGAAGGCCATCGCCATGCTCGCCGACGAACAGCCCGAACGCATCCTGGATGTGGCGACGGGCACCGCCGATCTGGCAATCCAGGCGATGACGCTGGAGCCCAAGAAGGTCGTCGGCGTCGATATTGCCGAGGAGATGCTGGCGATTGGACGAGAGAAAATCGAGAAGCTGGGCCTGGCCGACCGGATCATCTTGCAGCGTGGTGATGCCGAGAAGCTCCCGTTCTCCGACAACCAGTTCAACGCCGTGCTGGTAGCATTTGGCGTGCGCAACTTTCAAGACCTGGATCGGGGCCTCGCAGAGATTGCCCGTGTGCTTAAGCCGGGTGGTTCGCTCGTGGTGCTCGAATTCAGCAAGCCACGCACGTTTCCCATCAAGCAGGGGTATGCGTTCTATTCCAAATACATCCTGCCGCGCATAGGCGGGGCCATCTCCAAAGACGACGGAGCCTATCGCTACCTCCCTGAATCCGTTGCTGCCTTCCCCGATGGTGAGGATTTTCTGGCTCGTATGCGCAAGGCAGGTTATGAAGACCTTGTCTGGAAGCCGCTGACGTTTGGTATTGCCTCGCTGTATAAGGGACGGGTGGCGCGCTCGTAGCTGGCTGAAAGCAATGACTGCGTGGTTTGTACATTAGATATGCATTCATTATCAATGAGAAGTAGTTACCCTTCTATTTCTTTTATCAGTCCTATACAGTTATGCTCAAGGAAATAGTTTTCCTCATCTGCCTCGGAAGCTTTACGTTGACAACGAGTGTATTCAGTCAGCAAGTCCAAGTAGACGAATCATGTCAGCATCTCAAGATTGAAGTGGGTGAATCGGAGCGTGTGGTGCTTCAGCAGGATGGTGCCGAGGTGAAGTTAGGTGGACCTTTTGTTGAGGTACAACTCCAGCCTGAGACCAGCCTGCGGCTAGCGAACTTGAAAACAGGGCTTCCGTCGGGTCATATTGATTGGGATGCTCAGACTACCACCTTCGAGGGGGATTACAGGGTAGAGATTTTACAGGGAGAGATCGTAGATGCTACGCTAACGGCTCGCGAGGCGGTCATTACATGGTTCATGGCAGACAATACTGCCTGCGATCAGCATGTGGAACTGGGCGAATAGGGGCCATACCGAGCCACAGTGAACTAACTGAGGGATAGAAACGGCCAAAGCAGTCAAAAGGCCTATTTGTCATTGCGAGGAGGCGCAGCCGACGTGGCAATCTTGTGACCAAGACTTCAATCCGACGAGATTGCTTCGCGTTGCTCGCAATGACAGTTTTCCTTTTGGGATTTATGTCCACCCCTCAGCTAACTGCCTAATAGACGCGGCGAAAGTTGCTCAGACGCCCCGGTACTTGCTGCTCCAAAATGACGAAGAACGATGAATGGGCCAGCCCGGCCTGTTTCAGGTGGCGCACGGTCCAGGCGTTGCAGGCTGACCAGAAAATGTAGAAGGTCCGCCCTGGATAGAATCGTCCCCGGTAGGTGGAGACAGGAGAGAAGGGCGGCTGACGGTTGCTTCCTGGTGTACGAACGAATGTCTGCTCCAGCGACTGAACCAGCCGTTGTAGCGTAGCCGCATCGACTTCCCGCACGTACAGACCCTGAATCCCTGTCTGGCGGGTAGGCGGGGCGTTGTGAGCACGTACATACATCACCGACTCAGTGGGGAGAAAGAGCGCTGCCAGAAGCACAGGCAGCCGGTGATCCGATTCCATGTAGTAGGCCCGGTCGCCCCAGGCATATTCCACGATAGGGGCGGTTTCCTGCCCCGGCGGCCCCAGGTGCCATCCGTCGGGTTGTTCGATGAGGATGGCGGTGTGGTAGCCATACCGGGCGACCCAGACGCGGTAGGTTGCTTCCGTGGGGAGTGAAATAGATACCTCAGGCAGTGGGGGTGTCTGGATTGCCATGTAAAAGGCCGGTAGCCCCCAGAGCGGAACGACCAACGCAAGGAGTACCCGGGGCCAGCGTCGGCGGGAGGCTGGTGTTTGCGATGCCCTTTGGTCGCTCATACGGCGATCACGGGTTTGGGTAAGCAACTTAGTGGCGAGCGGGGAGCGGCTTATTTTTCAGGGGTCTCGGTGGAAAGCCATGTCATCACATAAATGTCGGCCTTGCCATCGCGGTCCGAAACAAAAGCCATTTTATCGCCCTGTGGTGACCATGAGACGCTTGTATCTCGTGCCGGGTGACGGGTAACGTTTTGGAGATCCGACCCGTCGGCCTTCGTTACGAAAATCTCCAGGTCCCCCGTCACATCGGTTTCAAAAGCGATGTGCGTGCCGTCCGGCGACCAGTACGGGTAATGGCTGCGGGCTTGCAAGGAGGTAAGCCGTGTTTGCTCTGAACCATCACTGTTCATTCGGTAGATTTCGGCGGGGGTGTCCCTTGGCTCGTCGGCCCGTTCAAAATCGCGTTCAGATAAGAAAACAAGCTGCGTCCCATCCGGTGACCACTGCGGCGCGGATTCGTAGGACTCCGTGTGCGTCAGCGCGTGCAGGTTGGTGCCGTCGCTATGCATCACGAAGAGCTGGTGCGTGTCGGCTTTCTCGGTCCAGGCATCGAAGGCCACACGCGAGCCATCGGGAGACAGCACAGGTCTGAACGCGTCGCCGGTCGGTTGGGGAAGAAGCTGGGTTTGCAGCGTCTCCAGATCGATGCTGTAGAGTTGCCAATGGCCTTCCAGGTTTTGGGTCGTGGTGCGGTTGGAAAAGAAGAGCAGGTGTTGTCCATCGGGGGCCCAGGACGGGCTGGCATCGGTAGCTGGATCGAACGTCAGGCGTTTTTGGTGCGAGCCATCTGCCTGCATGACATAGATTTCAAGGTTGCCATCACGGGTGGACTCGAACGCGATGCGGGTCCCATCAGGCGACCACATAGGCTCGTAATTTTCGCCCTCGGTGGTAAGTCGCGTAGCAGGCGTTGGTTGCTCAGGTTGAGCAATAAGTAGGCTGGGAAAGGCAAGAGCAAAACCGATCCAGCAGAGAAGAGCAACAAACCGCATCATAGCAAGACATTCACTCTGCATGTTCAGCGAGGCGATCTGTCAAAACCCGTCCCGTCGTCACAAAGGAGATGCCTTGTGTAGAGGCGGTGCTGATCATAACAGCTTCCACCACGGGTTGTGTAACGGGCTGGTCGGATCCCCATTCGACGATAAAGTTGGCTCCCGAGCCGCCGCTGGTGTCATCTACCTCTACCACGTAGGCTTTCGAAGCCATAGGTTTCAACACTACAGGTTGTTCGATGTAGTGCCGCACAAGGTTGCCTTCAGAGTCATAATACCGCACCGCCATGATGGTGAGGGGGGTCTTTTCGTCGGTGTTACGGATGCTGAGCGTGGTTGCCAGATTAATGACGCGGCGGTGGTTCTGGTAATAAATGTGCGAGTAGGCCGGCACGTAGATCG
>DATGCC010000775.1:0-4738 GCA_035312345.1 Rhodothermales bacterium | reverse complement strand
ACTTTCATTTCCAATCGCTGCACCTGCCCATCGAACCGGCTGTGCTGACTATCTGGCCTGGGCGCTTTACTGCCCTCAACGTAAAAATCCGCCCTGACAACATGGCCGGAACGCTGCAATTCCTCGAAGAGCGCTGGCAGCGCTATGTCCCCGACCAGCCCTTCCAGTATTCCTTTCTGGATGAAGACTTCGACCGCCAGTATCAGGCCGAGGTGCGCCTCAGCAGCATTTTCAGCGCGTTTTCCACACTCGCGATCCTGATTGCCTGCCTCGGGCTGTTTGGCCTCGCCGCCTTCACCACGCAGCAGCGGACGAAAGAGATCGGCGTGCGCAAGGTGCTGGGCGCGTCGGTGGTAGGCATCGTGGCGCTGCTCTCGAAGGATTTCCTCAAGCTCGTGCTCGTGGCCTTCGTCCTCGCTGCACCCGCGGTCTACCTCGCCGCCAACCGCTGGCTTGACGGGTTCGCCTACCGCATTGATGTGGGCGTAGGCACGCTGCTGCTAGCCGGGATGCTCGCCTTCGCCATTGCCCTACTAACCGTGAGCTATCAGGCCCTCAAAGCCGCGACGATGACGCCGGTGAAGAGTTTGCGGTCGGAGTGAATGTTCACCAGTGCCGACTTGCTGTCCGTAATGACTTATCTACAGCTTCCTTCACTTGTTCAAACCTTGGCAACGATCCTTGAAATCCACCGGCAATAAGCATATTCCATGCTTCCCCATACTTCTGCACTTCTGCATCAAGACGCTTGTTAAGCGAGTCTCTGCTTCTATTACGTCTAAAATATAGCCAGCTATAGCGACCAAGTGGACCCGAAAAGCCAAAATCCTCACCTATTTCCTCGGTTATTTCATCTGCGTAAAGAAGCGCGAATAGATATTCGTAGGTGTCAAAACAGCTTTCGTATTCACGTTGGTCCGGTAGCAAGTCCTGAAGAGGATTACGCAAGACCTCCAATAGGTGATTACTCAGAGGCGTATACTCTCTTTCTCGTCCTGGGAGCAATTCCTGAACTCTTTGGGCCAGAATTTTCCAGGTGTACAATCCTTTCACAGGTGGAAAATCACCGTCAAGATCTCTTATGGTCGGCTCAAACAAAAGAGACCATCGTGTATCATAACGTGAAGCAGCAATGGAAGCGATACCTCCGCTGTAAAGAAGTAACATGGCGGGATATAATCTCAAGTCCATCCAGTATCCACTGCTACGAGTAATGGCATTTGCGATGCGCTGTACAGTTTGAACCCACAAATACCTGTGCTTTTTCTCTCCCCAATAGCAGCCATAGATAATGAGCGCCTGAAGAATCTCAACCGCAGCCTCATATCGACTCAAGCGATCTAGAAGCGTTTCTGGCGTAATCGGACCAGTAGCAGGAAAATGTTCTTCTCCCAACGCTTTGACTACTCGTTCCGTCTCCTCCTGAATCAGGTCATGCAGCGAAATACGATGACGTTCTTCGGCTATGTACCGTTTTAAGCTTGCCACTGCCAGTTTAGCAGACAGAGGATCAGGCCGGTCGTATTCCTTTAAGGCCGTTACCTTCTCATTTACCTTGCCAAAGAAATGATCTGCACTTTGGATGGATATGAGTTGTGCTTTTCTCAAGTCGAGGAGACGTGCAGCATTCTCACTCACTTCTCCCTGATAGGCCGCCCAGTAGGTCGTAAACCGGCGGCTCTTGCATCTTTCAAGGGCCGATATCAATGCTACGTCCCAGTCTCCAGACCATCCGCAGATAATCAAGCCGTACTCATCGAAAACTTGATCTAGCAGACCGTCCACGCGCTCATCATATTCGGAGAGTTCTGGCAGCGTATTTTTGATCCGTGTGTCAAGATAATCTCCATGCAATTTGATTACGGTGCAGCGAGAATGCGCTAAAGGAAGTGCTCCTTCCACTGCATCTGGAGAAGCAATCACCGTCGGAGCAATGCCCACATCTTCAAGGGCCAACTCCATCAATCGATCAAAATTGGTAGTAATGATAACTCGGATGTAGCCGCCAGCCACGAGTTCTGCAACAGCTTTATGAGCAGCGGTTGGCAACTTCAATCCCTGCTCGCGCTCCTCATCGGTCGGCTCAAAATACGACTTCAGAAGCTGATTACGCTCTGCTTGAGAATGCGCCAACTGATCCAACAGGTCTGAATAATCAGGCTCCTCTCCGTATTTATTCTTGTACCATTCCGATGGATCTGGTTCACAATCCTCATCTTGAAGATGTGCCAGCTTCCGTACGAGATCGAGCGTTACTTCCCATCCTGTTGGTATCTCTGCCGCTCTCGAAATTCCTGAACCCAACAGACAAGCATAAACACCAGGATTTGAATGAACAGCAAGGCCAGTGATATTAAGGGATCAATCATAGCTATGGACCTGAATCAGAAACCTTGTAATGCTTGATTAGGACTGAACCCTTCTCCTGCTTAACACGCTTTGGCGGAAACGACACGACTTTGCGACCACCCTACCGCTCGTGCTTCCGCAAATCACACACGATGGCGTTCAGGTCGTAGCCGAACCGCTTTGCATGGGCGTCTCTTGCCTGGCGCACTTCCGCTACAATCGGATCTTTCCTCACGTCGGCGTTCTCCATGACCTTATTGCTCTAACAGTTCTTCGGGCGTGCAAATGATCGGCGGTTCGTACCCGATGGAACGACAGATGCCCTCTATTCTGTTTCGCGCTTCGGCTTTGGCAATGTGCGATAGATTCCAGGTCAACAGATAGTCCATGCCATACACCGTTGCAACCGAGATGTGAAGCGCCTGAATTTGAGGCTGCCTGCCTTTACGTTCTAGATCGCATGCCGTAATCTAGGAGGCATCCTCCATCACGCACGGCTGATGCTTCCTGGGACTGAACCATACTGGTTGCTCGGGATGCGTGTAGCGCCATAGGTCGTGCGCGATGCCTGCCCTCTCATCGAAAAAGGTCCTTCCGTGTTACGCTTTGCTACGTTCTTATTCTTGATGGTCTGGGTGCTCGGCCCTGCTTCGGCCCAGACCCTGGATGAAACCGGTGAACGGGTACCCCCCGAACGACCGTTTGCCGAAGCCATCTACACCGAGGCACCGCCCGTGCTTGACGGCGTCGTGCTGACCGATCCTGCCTGGACGGCCGTCCCGCCCATCACCGGGTTCTGGCAGACCACACCGCAGGAAGGCGAACCGGCCTCAGAACGGACCGAGGTGCGCGTCCTCTACACGGAAACCGCACTTTACGTCGGCGTCGTGCTCTTCGACCGGGAGCCCGGCCGCATCATCGTCTCGGATAGCCGCCGCGACGCCGACCTGGACGACACAGACAGCTTCCGCCTCGTCTTCGACACCTATCTCGACGGGCAGAACGGCTTCGTTTTCGGGACCAATCCCGCAGGCATAGAATACGACGCGCAGGTTTCGAACGAGGGGCAGGGCAGCTTCGGCAGTGGCCGCCAGACGGGCGGCTCCGGCGGCGGATTTAACATCAACTGGGACGGGTCCTGGGCGGTGCGCACGGAGATCCATGAACAAGGCTGGAGTGCCGAGTTTGAGATCCCCTTTCGCACGCTCCGCTTTCCACGTAGCACCGAGCAGACATGGGGCGTCAACTTTGCACGGACCATCCGTCGCCGCAACGAGGAGGCGTTCTGGTCGAAACTCCCGCGCCAGTATGGCCTGACGCGCGTCTCTCAGGCTGGACGCCTTGGCGGCCTCAACGTGCCCGACCCGCGCAACCTCAAAATCACACCCTACGTCCTCGGGCAGGCCGCACGGGACTATGCCATCGCCAACTCGGATTTCGATGCCACCGGGGATTTCGGCGGCGACCTCAAATACAGCATCACGCCCGCCCTCACCCTCGACGCCACCTACAACACCGATTTTGCGCAGGTGGAGGTGGACGAGCAACAGATCAACCTTGACCGCTTCAGCCTGTTCTTTCCCGAGAAACGACCGTTCTTTCTCGAAAACGCCGGGCTGTTCTCCGTGGGCGCGCCGGGCGAGGTCGAACTGTTTTTTAGCCGCAGCATCGGCATTGGACCCAACGGGCAGGCCATCCCGATTCTGGGCGGCGCGCGTGTTTCTGGACAGGTAGGCGGCCTGAACGTCGGCGTGCTAAACATGCAGACCGAGTCGGTTGAAGGCGTGGCCCCGGCCAACAATTTTTCCGTCGCCCGTGTGCGCAAGGATCTGCCGAACCGGACGGCCATCGGAGCCCTGTTCACCAACCGAATCAGCACCGGTGGCGAAGATATTGGCAGCGAGAACAACCAGACGTTTGCTGTGGATGGGCGGCTCGGGATAGGGCGTTATGGACGCATCTCCACGTTTGCTGCCGGCACGAATACCCCTGGCCTCGACGGCGATGAATATGCCTTCAACGTATCGACAGGATACGATTCCGAGTCGTGGCTGCTGGATGCGTCGTACACCCAGGTCTCCGCGCAATTCAATCCGGAAGTCGGCTTCTTACAGCGCAGCGGCTATCGCAAGCCGACCTTCCTCATCTTCCACCGGTACCGCCCGAATAATTTTCTGGGTCTGCATGAATTGCGCCCGCACATCAGCTACAGGGGGTTCTGGGATTTTGAAGGCTTCCAGGAGACCGGGTTTCTCCACGTGGACAACCACTGGGAATGGAAGAGCGGGCATGAGGTCCATACCGGCGTCAACTTCACACGGGAGGGCGTCAAGGAAGCCTTCGAGATTGCAGAAGGCGTCCTCGTTCCATCCGATACCTACGACCATGC
>DATGCC010000774.1:0-2016 GCA_035312345.1 Rhodothermales bacterium | reverse complement strand
GGGGGTGCAATGGTAGAGCAACTTCATCTCGTGGTCACCCTTTCGATGATCGGTGGTGAGGAGCAGGCCCACAAGACCGTTCTCGGCACTGCCAACGAACACATCAACTTCGTCGCCATCGCTACTCATCGTGTGGTTGACGTAGCCGTAGTCGAGCGGGTAGATGATGTCTGCGAAGTGTGGGTGGTGTGAGCGATAGGGTCGGTCAATGGTGATGCCATGCTCCCCGATAAGTGCCTCCCAGTCTGCCCAGTCAAAGTGCTGCGCGACGAGTTCTGCAAACGCCGATGCCACGGTAGCCATCGCAGTTACGACGGCTGTTTGACGGCTTTGGTCTTCGGCTCACTTCCTTCTTCTTCGAGATCCACCAGTTGGATATGCAGGTCTTCCAACTGGTCTGCATCGACCGGCGCAGGCGTGTTCGACATCGTCTCCTGTGCGCTTTGCGTCTTGGGGAAAGCGATGACATCGCGGAGGGATCTGGCACCTGTCAAGAGCATCACAAGGCGGTCGAGGCCGAGGGCGATGCCGCCATGGGGCGGAGCGCCGTAGCGGAAGGCACCAAGCAGAAAGCCGAAGCGTTCCTCCGCTTCTTCGGCGTCGATGCCGAGCAGCCTGAACATCTGGCTTTGCACCTCGCGGTTGTGGATACGGATGGAGCCGCCCCCAACCTCGCTGCCGTTGAGCACGAGGTCGTAGGCCCGCGCGCGGGTCGCACCGGGGTCGTCGAACATGGTCTCCATATCCTCCGGGCGCGGCGAGGTAAAGGGGTGGTGCATTGCGTAGTAGCGCTGCGTCTCGGCGTCCCATTCGAGTAGCGGAAACTCGGTCACCCACAGGAACTTCCAGGGTCCCTCTGCGCTGTCGGGGATCAGGTCGAGTTCCTTCGCCATGTGGAGGCGGAGCGCGCCCATCTGCTTGTACACTTCTGGCACGGCCCCTGCCAGCACGAGCACGAGGTCGCCGGCTGCCGCGCCCACCGTTTCGATGGCTTTATTAACGAAATCGGTGGGCAGCACATGCTCCTTCACCGACGAATACATCTCGGAGCCGTCCGTCGGGAGCTTGAAATAAATGAGGCCGCCCGCGCCGATCTTTTTGCGTACGATATCTTTGTCGAGGCGGTCCATGTAGCCCCGGCCCTGGTCGCCCATCCCGGGCACCACGAGCGCGACGATCTTACCGCCATTCGCCAGCACGCCATCGAAGACGCGGAAGCCGGAGCCCTCAAGGGCCTCGCTCACATCCTGTATCTCCAGGTCGAATCGCAGGTCGGGCTTGTCGGAGCCGTAGCGGCGGATGGCTTCGTCGTAGCGCATGCGGGGGAAGGGTGTCTCCAGATCTACGCCTTTGATGTCCTTCCAGAGGCTTTTCATCAGCCCTTCGATGAGATCGTACACGCCGTCTTCGGTGGCGAAGCTCATCTCCACGTCGATCTGCGTGAACTCGGGCTGGCGGTCGGCGCGCAGATCTTCGTCGCGGAAGCACTTGACGATCTGCACGTAGCGGTCCATGCCCGCCACCATCAGGATTTGTTTGTACGTCTGCGGGCTTTGCGGCAACGCGTAGAATTGGCCGGGATGCACGCGACTGGGCACGAGATAGTCACGCGCGCCCTCCGGCGTTGATTTCATTAGCCCCGGTGTCTCGATCTCCACAAAGTCGTGCGCATCGAAGTAGAGACGGGTGACCTGGTAGAGTTTGTGCCGCATCAGCAGGTTCTCTTGCAATGACGTGCGTCGCAGGTCGAGGTAGCGGTATTTCAGGCGCAGGTCTTCGTTGGCAAGCGTCGTTTTTTCCTCATGGGCTGAGACGGCGAAGGGGAGCACGTCCGCTGTATTCAGAATCACCAACTCGCTGGCATAGACCTCCACCTCGCCCGTTGGCAGCTTCGGATTGACCTGGTCATCGTCGCGGCGGCGGACAGTGCCTTTGATCGAGATGACGAATTCGCCGCGCAGGCTGTTCGCCAACGCATGAGCCGCTGCATTGACGTGCGGTTCGAAGACCACCTGC
>DATGCC010000773.1:0-7943 GCA_035312345.1 Rhodothermales bacterium | reverse complement strand
TGGCCGCATAGGTGGGTCTATAAACGCAGAAAACCAGCCCCGTCCGCAAAAACTGAGCTGGTCTTCCCTACAAATACCCAGAACAGGTATCTGACATGACACAATTTAGTGACATCTGTACAACAAACGCAACTCCCCCGGTTGAGGATCTGGATCTTAGACACGTCCAGATCCTCAGTGCAAATCAAATTTGGGAATTTAAGACGCTGCGCAAGCGGATCGACCGCACGCCGCGTGACCCTCATTCGGTCATGTGGCAGGTAGTCGGCACGTGTGACGGCTACACCTCGGCACAGCTAAACGCACTCTACAAGGCCGGCGAACTCAGGATCGTCAGTCGCGAGGAGCAAGAAGCGACACTGAAGGAGACGACCCCGCAGCGACGTTCTTTGACGCGCTACAATACGCGCCGCCGGCATCGCACACCCTATGAGGACGATGGATACGAAGCGCTTCAGCGCCAATTCGATGACGAGAGCGGACTAACCGCCCGGGTCGAGGACGAAACGCGGGGGCTGAACGATTACAAGATCAGCTTCGAGAACCCGGCGCACGCCGGCACGGACGAGCAGATCGGACAGCACAAGCACAAGTTGATCTTCTTTCGCGGGGCCGGCAGCTTTCAGGGTTCGCTCCCCTACTACTTCGATTCGAGGGACAGCGCATGGAGCGCGGCCGGCCTCATCGCCGGCTTGATGGGCTTTCTCGACGCGCGCGGCGTGGTCGGCAACGGCCAGGGTGCGAAGCATCAAGATCCTTTCCAGGGCTCGATCCAAGTGCGCTGCCGGCACACGTTCGATGCAAAGGATATCGCGAGCGAGATCGCGGACATCCTCGGATACGGGGGCCAGATCGAGATCCATCATTTGGGACAGGCCACCCGGCGCGAGCTGAGCCTGACAATCGGCGTGCGCGACACGAAGCAGCGCACGGCAAATAGCGCCGCATACTAGAGTCATAAACCCGTGCTCCCCGGCTGGCGATAGAGGTCGCCATATGTGCCATGGAACATTTTCTATACAATTTCGCCACGCTCTTGGCTTGCCTGTTGGCGGCCATGCTTGCAACCCTCATCGTCCTTGCGACCTGCATCGGGCTATACCATAGGGTGTTCGACCGACTTTTCCGCACCGTCGAATCGCATGTAGCCCGCGAGCAAGCGGCGCACCTGAAGCGATTTAACGACGAGATGATCCATCATTTCGAAGAAGCGGAGGCCAGCCTGCGCCGGGGTCGAGAGGCCCAGCCGGCGCACCCTGTAGCGAGGGCGCCCAGGCGTGAGCCGGCCCCTTTGTCCTGACAACCATTTTCATAACCACATCAACCGTAGTACCAATGACAGCACTCGAAGACATTTCAAAAGACGAGCTTATTAAAGTCACGCTCCGGCTACACGCCGAAAAGAACCGCCTAACTATCCAGCTTGCCGAGGCCGAGAGTAATCTCTCGAAGGCTACGGGCCGGACGTCGCAACTCAGGGGTAGGCTCGAAAACGCACTCAGCGCGCTCGCTCTGTACGACGATAACACAAAGGACCTGAACGAGCGTCTGGATATCGTCACGCTGCAGCGCGACCGATTCAAGTCGCTATGGTCCGGCGCCGTGAGCCGCGAGCCGATCGAATACGAGATCGGCGCCGGCGAACTGTTGCACACCCTTTCCCTGAGCCCCGACGCACTGGCGCAAGTCGGCGACTTGATCGACTGATGGTCCATGCCGCCTTCATACTGGGCATTCTGCTCGGAGCCGCCCTTTGGGAAGCTATATCGACCGACAACTTCATCCTCCCGGGCGGCGAGTGGAAGCTCGTACGTGAAGATCGATGGGATAAAATGGTGAAGCAAGCCTTCGCATGGAAGCGTGAACTCGATATGCTGCGCACTGAAATTAATAACCAAGCTCAAAACGATAACGATCATGAAAACGCATGTTAACCTCGGCTGCCTTCAGGTACTCGTGGAGGCTGATGATTACAAGGACCTCATCCGCCAGGCGTGGACCCTATGGCACCTCAACGAGGCCGTCGCCCAGGAGGGGTTCGAACCAGGCGAATGGATGCCCTACTGTGAAGACGGAGCTGATGGAAACGAGTACGCCGGCTTCGCCCATCTCACCAACGGAAAGCGGATTCGCCTCGGCAAAACCAAGGCCGGAGAATGGTATGTGCGCGGCAAAGGCTCGGAGCATTACCGACCCCCGGAGAACTGGGGTAGCGGCTCGAACCAGTTCCCCGCCGCGAGCGAAGCGCCCAAGGTCGAAGGGAAGGCGAAATTAAGGCCGGCGAACGGTACCGACTATCAGGCGAAGATCGAGGCGCTCCAGGCGTTCTTGGATGGAGCTGATGATCCTGAAAAATCCATCGCCCAGGCGAGGGCGAACATCTCCCGCTACCCGGCAAAATGGAAGAAGGCAGCCGAGAAAATAATTGACGATTTCGCGGCTAAGTTGCAGCCGTCCGGCGACTTCGAGGACGAATCTGATTTACCGTTTTAAACCAAGGCGAAAGCGTGAGTGGAAAACCCTTTGATATTCGCACACCATCCGTCTTGCTTTATGCTCCATTGAAGCCTCTGACAAAGCTCGTATGGTTAGCGATTCGTAGTTATCAGGGACAAGGAAAATGGTGTACAGCAAGCCTGGAAACAATAGGAAAAAGAGTTGTGAATCAGACAGGAAACCCTACCGATAAATCCCGTATTTCGAGCGCTGTGAAGGAGCTTGAAAATAAGGGCTGGATCAAGGACGGAGGACGCCTAAAACTCTGCTGTTTGGTACCCGAGTTTGTTGCCGAAAGAGCAACAAGTACTAGCAGAAGTTTGTTGCCGAAAGAGCAACAAGTTGTTGCTGAAAGAGCAACAAACCCTGATGGAGAAAGTTGCCGAAAGAGCAACAGTTTGTTGCTGAAAGAGCAACAGTTTGTTGCTGAAAGAGCAACGCGTACTGAAAACAAGACTTTAAAACAAGACTTTAAAACAAGAGGAGTTGTAGTTAATACTCAGAGTTTTAATCCTGAGGGGAATGCCGATCCGAAAACTTCCAATTCCGCCGCCTCCGACAACCTGGATTTTCTAAGCGAAAAAGAAAGCGTTTATGAGCCTTCCATTCGGGAGGCTCTTGAGACCTTTCCGCCCGACTTCATCCAGCAAGCTTTCACCCATCTGCTCAAAGGCGATCACCGCAAGGCTACACCGACGGCATCCCTACTTGCCCTGAGAAAAAAATACGGGCACGTCAAGCTCATGGCGGCGCTCGTCCTGGCTGGCTGCGAGACCAAGGGCGGCGCAAGTCTCAAGTACCTCGAAGGGTTTATGAAACGATGGCAGGCCCCCGCCCCCTCCCCCGCTATTGCCGGCGGCGGTCCGGTGCAGTTCCCGGTCTACGATGACCCCGAGAGTTTTCTTGACGACCCGGAGGTGATTGGACGATGAATTCCGCCACAGCACAAGACGACCAGCGCACCGGGCAGCCGGTACAGGTATCCGAACTGGTTCAGGGTTTTCGCGAGGCTACCGAGCGCCACACCAGCAAGAGCGTTGCCGACTGGCGAGAGGAATTCAATCGACGCCTGGTGGACGACATCGAGCGCGGAAGGCTAAACCCGGACAAGTTGTTCCTCCTGAGCCAGATGAACGGCCTCGCCACCCGTTACGGGTTCTGCGAATCGGACGACATCGTGATTAGCCTCGTTCCGATTGAGCTTTTGCAGAGCTATCACAAGATCCCGATACCTGTCGACAAGGCGATGGGTCGGACGGCAACACACCGGATGGCGGCTCGGCTCAACCCGGAAAAGTATGGGCACCTGTCGAGCATTTACGGACGAGGACGTATTCGGAGGATCGTGTGAACAAGAAACCCGAAGCATACCGACAGCCATGGTGCGACAACTGCGAGGGCGACGGCACGAGCTGGCTCATCGGGCAGCGCGGTGTTCGCTGGACGGTACGCGATGTCCAGCAGGCGAACACCGGGCAGTGGCTGTGCGCGATCTGCCGCGCCTACCCGAACCAGCCGATAAAGGCGGAGCCGAAAGCGAAAATGTACACAACCAGAAAGCAGGCCGCATGAAAGATAAGAATCTTAGCTTGAAAGACCGGATGATAATCGAGGCGATATGCATCCGCGAAGAGAATCCGCTTTGGAGCATTGAGTCCATTCAGAACAGGCTTGGGAAGCTGTTCGGGTTAAAGCCGACCCTACCCGTCTTGCGGAAATGGATTAGAGATGCGCGGAGGCCCGCCGCATGAACACCTACCGCCTGTACATCGACGACGCCCCCCAACCCGACCGCACACGGATGAGCGCTACCGAGGCCAAACGCGCCGCAGAAGTCCACGCCGAGCACTGGCCAGGCTACGAGTGGCGCGTCGAGACGACGCCCACCCCGGGCACTGCGTTTACGGTGCGCCACCTCTACGGAACTGTGACGGAGTACGCAAGCCATCAGGCTTGGGAAGCCGATCTGAGGAACCCGGCATCGCCGCGCAACATGAACGATTATCGCCGGGCCTGTGCGGCCTACATCCGGGCGCACGAATCAAAACTTGAGAGGGCGGCATGAAGCATGAAACGTACAACGACATCCGCCGCGAGGTGCTGCGCATCCGCGCCGAGTGCCCGGCTTTGTCCAGCCCCCAGATCCTGGATAAGCTGAGACGGGAGGGGTACCGAGAGCTACCAGTCAGGTCGACCATCACGACGTGGTGCCGCGCCGCCGGGATGCCGATCCATGCGAGGAACAAACGCATCTACGGCGACGACGTGGTGCGGCGTGCTGTCGCCCTGCAGAAGGAAGGCCACTCTGCCGCCCATGCACGTTGGATCATGACCAGGGAGTTCGACCCCTGCCCCTCGGTGCAGTGGGTGCGCAACGCATACCAGCGCCGGCCCTCGCCGCGGATGTCGGAGAGCAAGGCGACGGCAGAGGTGATCGGTCTGCTCCAGGCCGGCGTGATCGAGCTGGGCGAGGCATGGGACGCGCTCACCGATCGCGGCATGAGCGATGAGAAAGCCCTGGCCTGGGTGATGAGCCGCTTCACCTTGGACGGAGCGGTGTCAAGCGCCGGTGGCGACTCTGGCAAGGTATTCTCGATGCGTGAACTTAGGTGGGCGGCATGAAACCCCTGACCCGAAAACAGCGCGCGTTCTACAAGTACCTGCAGGACTTCTACGCCGAGCACGGCCGGATGCCGCCCTACGCCGTGATGGAGGCCGCGTTCGACTACCCCTCCCCCAACAGCGTGACGCAGAACCTGCAGGCGCTGGAGAAAAAGGGGTGGCTCGTCAAGCTCGAACGCGGGTACGCGCTGGCAGAGACCGGCGCGGCGTGCTGCCCCCACTGCGGGCAGCAGCTGGAGGATGCGGCATGATCGCGACACTCGCATACTATACCCTCGTCATCGCGTTCTGGGCGGCCTGCATCGGGCTCTCGTTCGTGGTCTGTCGGATGGCGCACGAGGAAAGCAACTGGAGGCGCGGGCGATGAGCTTCCATGGCTTCGAACATATCGACCCGGACTGGCGGGAACGGACGCGAGAAACGCCGTCTAAGCGACGCAAAAACAAACCTTTAGCTAGACGCCTAAAAGCAGAGAACGCGCCGCACGAGGAAAGCCAGGTGCCTCTGACGCCAAACGTGGAGTCGGTAGGCATCTCCCCGAAACACAGCAGCGAGCATCGGGAGCAGGTGGCGCTCATCAAGTGGCGCGACCGCAACCGCGACAGGTACCCGCAACTGGGCGCGATGTACGCCGTGCCGAACGCCGGCAAGCGGGGCCGCAAGGCGCGGAGTGCTATGCTTGATGAGGGGCTTTCGGCCGGCGTCCCGGACGTGTGCCTCCCCTGCCCTGCCGGCGGCTTCGGTGCGCTCTACATCGAGATGAAATATGGGCGCAACAAGCCGACAGAAAACCAGCGGGCCTGGATACAATTTCTACGCGCCCTCGGCAACCGCGTGGAGGTGTGCTACTCGTACGAGGCGGCGCGGGCGGTCGTGTGCGATTACCTGAATATTGAACCCGAGACAGCCCCTTAATTCACGAACCAGCACCTGGAGAGAAACGACCATGGAAACCACAACGACATTACCAGCCCCCGCTGACCAATGGCTCGCCCTGACGGGCGAAGAACTCCCAAAAGAGGCGGGTCAACTCCCCGCCGAAAAAGTCGCCACCCTGGCCGGCATGTTCGCCCCCTTCATGCAACAGGTCGTAGAGCTGCGGTCGATGGCGCTTGATATCGAGGTGACTGACGAGGGCGACGCTGACGGTATGGCGGAAGCCCGCCGGCTCCGCCTGGCGATCAGGAATCTCCGAGTCGAAGCGGATAAGGTCCGCAAGCAGGAGAAGGAATACAGCCTCATCACCGGGCGCGTGGTCGACTGGTTCGGGCGCAGCGTCCGCGAGTTGGCTGAGGTCACGGAAAACCACCTGAAGGATCAGGAGACCTACGCCGAGCGCATGGAAGCCGAGCGCCGGGCGAAATTGAAGACCGAACGCGAGGAAGCCCTTGCGCCCTACATCGAAGAGGGCATGACGTTCTCGGCACTCGATACGATGGATGAGGATGAATTTCAGAGCCTCCTGGACAACGCGAAGACCGCCCACGCCTACCGCGTGAAGCAGACGCAGGAAGAGGAAGCGGCACGTCAGGCGCAGGCAAAAGCCGAAGCCGAGGAACGCGAGCGGCTCCGGGCCGAGAACGAACGCCTGCGGGCGGAAGCAGCGGAGCGGGAACACGCCGAACGGGAGCAGCGGGAAGAGGATGCGGCAAGGGCAAGGATGGAAACCGAAAAGCTGCGCAAGCAAGAGGAAGCCATGTTGGCCGAGGCGCGGGGCAATGCGCACGAGAAGGCGCGTTACGACCTGTGGAAATTCATATCCGAGCGCTTCGGTATGTCCCTGGATGAATCCGAAATGATCGAGCTGGTACAGGCGGTCGAACGATACCAGAAAACAATCCAGGGGATCGGGTGACGCCCTGCCCCTTGTCGAAGAATTGATTCACGAATTGAGGGAAAACCGATGAACAAGAATGGACAAAACAAATCATCCGAAGTACAGCAGCTAATCGACTTCCTGCTATTGCATGGATACACATACAAGACAATTGCTGAAGACACGGGATATTCTCAGAACCATATCTACAATATTTACAACGGGCACGAAAGTGCGCAACGGGCGGGATTTACTCACATGTTCCGGTCTCTAGCTATAGAGACAATGCTTAAGGCAGCCTATAAAGGAACTCTCGTCAAGCCCGAACTGCCTGCCACTGTTCAAATTGAGGGCGATCAGATACGCGTCATCATGGACAGGATCAGCCAACTGGAATCAAAAATCTAAGACAGTCCCCAGAGAGAAACGACCATGGAAAAGCTACTAAACAGAAATGCAGGCGTGATCCTGCGGAGTATCGAGGACATGAAAACACAAGCAGCATTTAGGCCGCCGGCAGACGATGAGGAACGCAAGAAGCGAAACAAGGAATTGGAAGAGGAAAAGCGAAAGATAGAGGAGGAGGAAAAGGAAGCTGATAAGCGCAAGAATTAAATACCTTGATGAATCACAGGCAGTCCCCCGGCTGCTGCTGATAATGACATGAATCGGCCCGATACCATACCGCAAAACCCGTTCTGGTTTCTCGAAGATGACGAGATCCTGCGCCGCATCGTGCTCAAATACGAGAAATTGTTAACGGAGGATGACGTAATCGACCTGCTCGGGATCAGCCGCCCTACCCTCCGCAAATGGATCAAAGAGGGGTCGTGGTATATGACAAAGTTCCCCGATGATCGCCGGCGGATGACGATCAAGCAATTCCGCGAGCAGATAAATTTGATTGGCCGGACGAACGGGCGTTAATTATGACTCAAAACCCGGAGATCACAATGCCCAAATGGACACGCATCGGCCCGCGCTGCGGCCTGGAACGCCTGAAGTCTGG
>DATGCC010000772.1:0-3339 GCA_035312345.1 Rhodothermales bacterium | reverse complement strand
GCCGCCACCCACAATCCCACAAAAACGGCGGCCACCAGGACTGCGTTGAGACTGCCCAGCATCAGGTTGCGCACGAGGTGCACGCCTCGCTCTCGCCGGGATTGCCTGAAGAGGTTGAAGAATGGGTGTCGGCTTTCCCAGAGTAGCAAGAGCAGCAATCCTACAAACGCTACCAGGACCTGCACACGCCCGACAGCTTCTATCAATGGAGGCATCGTCTTACAGCGACAAAGGCTTTGAAAAGGAGGTGCCTTATGGACGCCGCTGCTGGCCCTATGATTCCAACCTTGATCCTTACCGTTGCAAGGTCATCAGGCGGTGCTGCTTGTGCCCCTCGGCAGTGAGGCGATAGATGTAGAGACCGTTGGGCAGATCGCCAGCGTTAAAGGTAGCGGTGTGCGAGCCCGCCCCCTGGTTACCATCCACCAGGGTCGTAACATGGCGGCCCAGCAGATCGAACACCTCCAACCGTATGCGGCTTGGCGCTTGCAGGTCATAGGTGATGCGGGTCGTCTCTGCAAACGGATTGGGATAGTTGCCTGACAGCACCCTCAACAAGGGCACGGTTTCCTCTTCCACTGCCGTCGGGACCGCGTACGTGACGACCAGGGTGGGTCCCGCAGCACTCTCCCGGCTATCGAATCGTTTGGCAGAGGAGCTGGCGGATTCATTACCCAACAGAATCCAGCCGAAATTGTCTGCCGGTTGATCGAGCCAGCCCTGCACATCCGCCGCCAGCTGCGCAGAATTCCAGGTGTATGCTCCGGTGCCGCCTACCGATAGCGTGGCGCTGGCTACGGCTTCAAAATCACCTCCTTCCATGGCCCAGGTATCGGTATCGAAAAATCGATGGATCCAGGTGGCGTCTCCCGAGGCGGACGTGGCCCCCTGTCCTTCCTCCCCACCCGCATCCGATCCGCTTTCGCCCCAATCAGCCAGCACGCGATGGACCGCTACGGTTTGTGATCCTGGTTGGGTCCTGGACATGTTGAGCATGAGGCTTACACTTTCAATCGTCGCACCTACCGGTATCGTTCCGGCAATATCGAAGGCAAGCAGCGCACGCCGTATGCCGCCACCTCCTGTTGTCCCGGCGAAAAGATGCGTTCCGCTGCCATTACTCACCGCACCGACAGCATCTTCGTACAGGGTGTTGTCTTTGATGGGCGTCAGAGTGACATCGGTTTGCGCCTGTGCCCTGGTTGCTCCCATGAGCCCTATGCAGCAACACACCAGCAAGAGCCGATAGCCTGTACTTCGCAGTGTCATTGTATCCTCCGGTTGATCCATTTTGTTACGCTTCTTCAGTCATTCTGCGCGCCGTTCGTAATCCAGGTACGGATCAAGTTGATCTGATCGCTGGATAAAGGCGACCCCCCCAGCGGCATCCGCTGCCCCACGATGTCGCTGTTGCCCTGGATCTTGTGCACGAGGTAGCTGTCGTCTGGACTGCCCGGATTGACGCGCAACAACCCAGGGCGCTCACGGCTGGCCACGCCAACAATGCTGTCGAAGGACTGTCCTGCACTCAAATCCATTCCCTGTTGGGCATTGGCTCCGGCATGGCATCCCGACAGCGCACAGTTGGTGTCGAAGATGGTCTCCTGGATGCTCGTGAGCGTCGGCTCTGGTTCAGAACCAGGGGGCATGCCTGTACCCGGACCCACAGGGTCGGCATGTTCACAACCCATATACAGCATCACGCAAAAAAGAACCAGTATCGGTTTATAACTCGTCATTGGGTAGCCTCTCTAGAAGGTCAGCACACGGAAAATGTTGAAGCCGAGGCGCATATCGCCTTCGGCCAGATCGAGATCACCGCCGCGCAGGTACTGATCAGTAGCGATGCCTACGGAATTGCCCAGCACGATTTGAAAGACATGCCCCGCCGTGGCAATCTCCAGCCCTCCCGCCCAGCTATCGAAGCGATTCTCGTTGCCAAACGTTCGGGTGCGAATGTAGCCAGAAAGGATGGGCACCCACTCCCCCACCACCGCCAGCGTGCGGGTAAAACGCCAGCGCCCGCCCACCCCGAGGGTGATAAGCGGGTTCTCTCCATCCATGCCTGGAGCAGGATGGAGCAGTATGCCCGGCACCAGCGCGATGCCTGCGCGATCTGAAAGAGCCCGTGTCAGCATCACCTGCGTGGTAAAGGCCAGCGCCTCGCCACGCAGGCGGGGTTCGCCCGGTGGCTTCTCGGATAGCCAGTTGACTGTCCCCTGCACGCCTGCCGACACCGGCCAGTCGCCCTGCTGCGCCAGCCGTAGCTTGACGTTTAATTCCACATCATCGGCGGCGTTACTGCGACCCAGGTTGACGAAGAGGTTGTCGGTGACGGCATAGCCGAGGTTGAGGAGGATGATGCCGCTACCGTCAAGACCGAAAAGTGCGTCATAGCCATCACTCAGGGGTGGGTTGAAGCGGTGGCCGATCAGAAACAGAAAATTGCCCTGGTCTACCGTGCGATTCGTAGGCAGGTTGACCACTTTCCACCCCAGAAAGGGATAGGGTTCTTCGGGCACCTGCTCTGTTTTTCGGCTCTCGTCCACTTCAGACAGCTTGTGGATCCAGGCTTTGATGGTGTTTACCTGCTCTTCGGAGAGCTTGTCGCCCACGAGCGGCATCTGCACGCCCTCAATATCGGAGCGACCTTCGATCTTGTGAATCAGATAGCTGTTCTCAGGATCCCCTGGGTTGACCCGCTTTAGATCGGGCTTTTCCTTGCTGGGCTCATCCACGATGGACTGGTAGAAATGCTCGGGCGTCAGATCCATCTCCTGCTGTGGAACGGGTCCCACATGGCAGCCAGCCTGCGTACAAGTTGTGCTAAAAATCTCGACGACCTGTGCTTCCAGCGCCTCCAGGGTCCTGTCGTCTTGTGCAAAACCCTGACGGGGAAAGCATAGCATCGCCAGCAGAAAAGCAGGAAGGAGAACACTTCTCCGTATTGTCATCATGGTCAAAGGCACTCGTGGATGTTTCGGGCTTCATTTCCCTAGTACATGAGTGCCTTCCAATGACTACACGAGGACCCTTAAAGAATTGCGTTCAGATAGGCACGATCTGCGTTGGATCTGAAGTGATGTACTTAACCTCTGGTACCCACTACATCATCGTAGCTGCCCGTCTTGCTTCGGCAGCAACAACGTACATATCAACGGAAACCCGAGCACCCGTCAGCGAGAAAGGTCAATTAAATGAGGGGTGGACATAAATGCTAAGTTGTTGAAAAACAAGAGCCGCACGTAGTCTTGGCTCCGTACGGCTCCGGCTGTAGCTTGAGGGTATCCAGCCTCTCAAGACCCACAGCTAGAGCCATGATACCTACCGATACGCACC
>DATGCC010000771.1:0-2669 GCA_035312345.1 Rhodothermales bacterium | reverse complement strand
CACGTCGCCCTCAGAGACAGGTACCGCCGGGGTGAACGTTGCCGTCACCTGCTGCTGCGCATCAGCCTCTTCGTACGTGAGGAAACCGAGGAACGTCTCACCTTCTTGCTCATCGGCATCGGCCAGAAAGAACTCCACACGCAGCGGGTAGGTCGCATTCGCCGGAGCCGTATTTATGAGATAACGCACTGTTAGATCGTTGCCGGCAAGGAGCACCCAAGCGATATCGGGCTTGTTCTGCCCGCGGTTGATTCCCTCATCCGCGTCGTCGGCGTCATTGGCCCCGACGCCCAACAGGTCGATGCCTTGCTCGTTGTTCTCGAACATTCGGTTGCCAAGCACCGCGTTACGCAGGGTACCATTCCCACCTATCAAGATGCCGTCTCCGCCGTTGAAGGCAATGATGTTAGCTTCCTCGGCATCGCTCACCCCATCGCCATTCGTGCCGATCCGGTTGTCTGTGTTATTGTCAGCGTTGAGGTCGATGCCAACGTTTTGTGAGCTGAGTTGCGCAGTCCCCGCTGCGTTGGTGCCGATGCGATTGCCCGCGATGATGGTGTTCGTACTGCGCGTCAGTACAACGCCTCCAACTGCGATGGCCCCTACGACGAGGTTGCCTTCCAGTGCATCATCGGTACCATCCCCGTCGGTGCCGATGAGGGTGCCCGTGACGGTGTTGAGCGCGAATCCGTACAAACTGATACCCACGGCGACGGTACCTGTGGCATCGGAGCCAAGGTTGTTGCACTGGAAGGTATTGGCGTCGCTTCGGACCGAGATGCCGCTGGTGTTGAAGCCGTGGATGGCGAGGCCACGAACAGCAGAGTTGTTGCTGCCAGCCTCGAAGGTGAGCCCCCTAGCTCCCCCGATATTCGTTCCATCAAGGACCACCCTGAGTGCTCGGCTGTCCCAGGCGCAGTCGGTGCCGGGTTGGGTAGTGGCGTCGAGGATAACCGTCTCGTCGATATCGGGAAGCGTCTCGGTAGGCTCGATGGTGCATACACCGCCCGTGCAGCCAGGGTCGGACGCTGGGATGTCGAAATGGATTGAGTCGGCTCCGGTGAAAGCATTGGCTTCCTGAATCGCTGCACGGAGGGTACAGGTATCTGCTGCCGTCTGGCAAAATCCGTCGCCAGGCATTGCATCTACCTCGTCGCCTGTGCTGTCCACGACATGGGCGACGGCACCAGCGACGGTAATAGCTGGGCTGAACTCACTCGTGTTAGTACCCGTGTTCGTCGTAGCTACGATCTGGCCGACGGCAGCAACGCCGGTGAGGGTGGCACTTTTGGAACAGGGCGGTGCTCCGCAACCCTCATAATCGCTCCGCGAGTATTGGGTGGCCGCAAGCCACGTCTGGCCTTCCTCCCCGTCCTCATCCGCTAGGTAAAAGTCGATCCGAACAGGGTACGTGGTGTTGCCAGGGGCTGAGTCAAGGGCGTAGATGATCGTCGTGGTGCCGCCCTCACGCACGGCGCTGATAAGATCGGGATAATTCTGAAGCCGGTTGGGTCCGAAATCGGGATCTTCCGGGTCATTCGGTGTCACACCAACCTCTGCGTTTTTGACCAGGTCAATCCCTATGGAAACGTTGTTGTAGATGCGGTTGCGCTGGACGTTGTTTTGCGTTGCTGGTGGATTGGAGATTTGAACTCCCGCCTCCCCGTTATAGGCGATGGTATTCATCCTGGCGGGCAGGGTGCCCCCGATGGTGTTACCAGGTGCGGAACTAATACGGATACCCTGTGCCACATTACCGAGTGGTGTCATACCGTCCGGGACCACACCAATCAGATTCCCCCCGATCTGATTGTCACCTGTCCATGATCCTGTTATCTCAATACCAATGGCGTTGTTTAGAATGACATTCCCTTCCATGTCGTCCTCTACACCATCGCCATCGGTACCAATTATGTTTGAACCAGCAGGCTTGCTAGACGCACCGGTAATACGGATTCCCGGACCACCGTTGCCCAATGAGGTTGACCAGGACGGGTCGGTGCCAATAATATTACAGGCAATATGATTGCTTTCAGACCGAATGAAGAGCCCATATGAATCGAAACTGTGAAGGGCGAGACCACGAATTGTGGAGAAGTCTGTCCCGTATTGAAGGCGCAGCCCGTAGCTGTCTGTTGTCGTAGCACCATCTAGGACAATTTTTAGCGCCCACCCACTACAGGTAGCACCGGGTTGCGTCGTGCCGTCTATGGTGAGGCTTTCCTCAATATCGGGCAGAGCGGTGGCGGGCGTGATCACGCACGTATTGCCCGTACAGCCAGCATCCCCCGTGGGAATACTGAATAAGATGGAGTCGACCCCGGCGAGGGCGTTGGCTTCTTCGATGGCCGCACGCAGGGTACATTCCCCGTTGCCCGTGCTATTGAACTGGCCCGTGAAGCATACCCCATCGCCAGCGTTGCTGTCGGAGTCATCGTCAGTGGCATTCACCACCAAGTCATCTACCAGGTCATCCACCAGGATTGAGGCGCTGAACTCGGAGGTGTTGCCGTCCTTGTCGGTCACTGTCGCCACGATCCGGTGGCCCGCGGCAACAGCCACGGCGGGCGTGAAGGTGCTGGTCGTCGGTGGAAAGCTGTAGTCACTAGCGGTGTAGGTATCGGAGCCGAGGAGCATCTGTCCCTCTTCCCCATCGGCATCGGCGAGAA
>DATGCC010000770.1:0-4903 GCA_035312345.1 Rhodothermales bacterium | reverse complement strand
GCAACTACGGTGCCGTCGGTCAGCACACGAGCGGCAATTTTGGCATCCTCGGCAGCAACTACGGGGTCTACGGCGAGCATCAGAACGGCAACTTTGGTCGTATCGGCACCAGTACCTACGCGGGCTTTTTCGGGGGCAACGTCCACGTCAGCGGTACCCTCTCCAAATCCGGCGGCTCGTTCAAGATCGACCACCCGCTGGATCCAGCGAACAAGTACCTCTCGCACAGTTTTGTCGAGAGTCCCGACATGAAGAATGTCTATGATGGAAACGTGACCACGGATGCCAAGGGCGAGGCCATCGTCACGCTGCCGGACTACTTCGAGGCGCTCAACCGTGACTTTCGTTATCAGCTTACCGTCATCGGCACCTTTGCGCAGGCTATTGTGGCGGAAGAGATTCAGGGCAATCAGTTTGTCATTCGCTCCGATCAACCCCATGTAAAAGTTTCGTGGCAGGTGACAGGCATCCGACAGGACGCCTGGGCCGAGGCCAACCGCATCGTCGTCGAAGAGGACAAACCGGCGAAGGAGCGCGGCTTCTACCTCCACCCGAAGCTCTTTGGTGAGCCAGAGGAGCGCAGCGTCGAGTGGGCACGAGACCCGGAGATAATGCGCGAATTGCAAGCGATGACTGCCCGTCTCAAAGATGACCGCTCGCCCCGGTAATCCTAGCCCCTCTTTCCGCTACACCCAACCACGATAAAGCCATGACACGCTTGCTGATGTCACTAGGGCTGCTGCTTCTGGTTACAACACCGGCCCTGGCGCAGGAGACCTTCTCCTTCCAGGGCAAACTGACCAACCCCGGTGGCACACCCGTCACCGACGGCTCCTACGGCATTCAGTTCCAACTCTTCGACCAACCCACGGGCGGCTCTCCCCTCTGGGGCGAGGCGCACACCATCACTACCACAGAAGGCGTCTTCTCCACGGTGCTCGGTGCCAAAACCACGCTCAACCTGGAGGCCTTCCACAGCACGCCGCACCTGCAACTGATCGTCGATGGCACGGCGCTCTCGCCGCGTACGCCGCTGACGGCGGTGCCCTATGCGATGACCAGCTATCGTTTGGACGAAGAGGCGCTTCATGCGGGGGACAATGTCTCGATCCGCCGACGGACGGACGGCTCGTTGGAGATCGAGGCGACGGGCGGCGGTGGGGGCACCGGGGGCCTGACGAGCGTGTCGACGGACGGGACGATGGAGGGCGACGGCACCTCGTCGAGTCCGCTGCGGCTCGCTGATGGCTCGGTGACAGGGGCGAAGCTGGCCAACGGCGCGCTTGTGGCGGGGCAGAACGTGACGGTGACGCGGCAGGCGGGCGGTGCGTTGGAAGTTTCGGCCACAGGCGGGGGTGGTTTGTCGCAGGTGGCGAGCGATGCCACGCTGGCGGGAGATGGGACGGCAGGTGACCCCTTGGCATTGAATATTCCGCTTACGCTGACGCATTCTGGCAATGCCGCTGTGATCGCAGCGACCAGTGGCAACGGCAACATAGCCCGTTTTGCCAGCGCGGATCAGGGGATCTACGGGCAGAATCATAATGGGCACTATGGGTACCTGGGTGGCCCCAGCTTCGGTGCCTATGGAGAGCACAGCAATGGCAATTTTGGCCAACTCGGCACCAGCAGCTTTGGTGTTCGCGGTGAAAGCACCTCCGGCGTTGGCATCCGTGGTTTCAGCGCCTCTGGCACCGGCGTTCTCGGTAGTAGCGACTCCGGATTTGGTGTTCGCGGGAGCAGCACCTCCGGCGCTGGCATCCAGGGTAGCAGCGACTCCGACTATGGTGTCTTCGGTGCCAGCAATTCTGGCTACGGCGTCTACGGTACAAGTGCTTCTAGCATCAGTGTCTTTGGCGAGCACAACAATGGCAACATCGGCTCGCTCGGCAGCACCGGTTTCGGTGCTTACGGCAGGCACCAGGGCAGCAATAACTGGGGGGCGCTCGGCACCTCGTCTTATGCAGGCTACTTCCAGGGCGATGTACACATCACCGGTACGCTCTCGAAAGGCGGCGGCTCCTTCAAGATCGACCACCCGCTGGATCCGGCGAACAAGTACCTGGCGCACAGCTTCGTCGAGAGCCCGGACATGATGAACGTCTACAACGGCAACGCCATGCTCGACGCTGCGGGCGAGGCCATCGTCGAACTGCCGGCCTACTTCGAGGCGCTCAACCGCGACTTTCGCTACCAACTCACCGCCATCGGCGCGCCGGGACCGAATCTCTACATCGCTGAGAAGATCAGCGGCAACACCTTCAAGATAGCAGGCGGCACGCCGGGGATGGAAGTCTCGTGGCTGGTGACGGGGATCCGGCAAGACGCCTGGGCCGAGCAAAACCGCATCGTCGTAGAGGAAGACAAGCCTGCCGACGAGCACGGCTTCTATCTCAATCCGAGTGTCTTCGGACAGCCGCCAGAGCGCAGCGTGATGTGGGTGAAGCATCCCGAGGCCATGCGTTCGATCCAGGGGCCGCCTGCCCGTCTCGAAGAAGCTCGCCGCCAGATAAAGACGGGGCGCGAGCAGCAATGATCGCTCTTGCTCCGATACGACCTTCCGATTCTTCAACCTCGATAGTGCTATGATACGCTCTCTGATCCTATTCGCCCTGATGTTGCTCATCGCACACCCCGCGCTCGCGCAGGAGACCTTCAGCTTTCAGGGCAAGCTCACCAACGCTGACGGCACCCCCGTCGCCGACGGCACCTACTCCGTCCGCTTCCAACTCTTCGACGAGGAGACCGGCGGCTCGCCCCGATGGGGCGAAGCCCATGCCGTCACCACCACCGACGGCGTCTTCTCCGTCATGCTGGGCACGAAGACGACGCTCAATCTGGAAGTCTTCGACGCTACGCCGCACCTGCTCCTGATCGTTGAGAATGAGGCGCTGGAGCCGCGTGTGCCTTTGACGTCGGTGCCCTTCGCGATGAAGAGCTTTCGGCTGGACGAGGCGGCACTCGTGGCAGGCGACAACGTCTCGATCACGCGACGCTCAGACGGGTCGTTGCGGATCGGCGCGACCGGTGGGGGTACGGGAGGCTTGACGAGCGTAGCAAGGGATGGGACGCTGACGGGCAATGGCACCTCGTCGAGTCCGTTGGGGCTGGCTGATGGCGCAGTGACGGGGGTGAAGCTCTCGAATGGTGCGCTCGTGGCGGGTCAGAACGTGACAATCACCCGGCAGGCGGGCGGTGCGTTCGAGGTGGCATCTACCGGGGGCGGTGGCGGATTGACGCAGGTGGAGAGCGATGCCACGCTCGTAGGGGAGGGCACCACCGGCAGTCCGCTGGCGGTGCAGGTGCCGCTGGTGTTGACGAACCCTGGCAACGGAACCGTGCTGGAGGCGCACAACGGCACCGGCACGCTCGGTCACCTCGGCGGTAGCGAGTCGGGCGCATATGGCGAGAGCAGCCAGGGAAACCGGGGGTTGCTCGGCGGCGAATTTTCTGGCGTGTTTGGTTTGCACAGTAGCGGTAACACCGGCGAGTTGGGCAGCGGTAGTTACGGAGTGTATGGATTCAGCAGTGCGACAGCGGGCGTTTATGGAGGGAATAATAATGGAAATTTTGGCATGCTCGGCAGCGGTTATGGCGTTTATGGGGAACACTCAGGTGGCATCTTTGGCATCCTCGGAGGTAATGGCGCTGCTGTTTATGGGGAAAATGGGAATACTAGAGGATTCCTCGGTCTTGGAAACTATGGGGCTTATGGTCAAGAGACGAGTTCGGGCAATACAGGTATTCTCGGCAGCGCTAGCTATGGCGTCTGGGGTGTCAGCAGCAATGGGCATGCAGGCTATTTTGAGGGCGATGTACACGTCACGGGCGCACTCTCGAAAGGCGGTGGCTCATTCAAGATCGACCACCCGCTCGATCCGGCGAATAAGTATCTCTCGCATAGCTTTGTCGAAAGCCCGGACATGAAAAATGTCTACGATGGCAACGTCACGACCGATGCCAATGGCGAGGCCGTGGTGACGCTACCGGACTACTTCGAGGCGCTCAACCGCGACTTCCGCTATCAACTCACCGCCATCGGTGCCCCAGGACCCAACCTCTACATCGCCGAGAAAATCTCAGGCAACACGTTCAGGATTGCAGGAGGCGAGCCAGGGATGGAAGTCTCCTGGCAGGTGACGGGGATCCGGCAGGACGCCTGGGCCGAGGAACACCGCATCGTCGTTGAGGAGGACAAACCCGCCGAGGAACGGGGCTTTTACCTGCACCCAATGCTCTACGGACAGCCCGAGCGGCAAGGCATCGGCTGGATTGAGAAGGACGTGCCGGCGATGGATCATGAAGCGATCCACCAGCAGATTGACAAGGAGCATCAACGCCTTCGCGACGCGCAGGAGCAGCGCCTACCTCCCCCAGACAACCGCCCCTGACCTGTTTTACCGTTGATAGGTGCGACACGCCATCCTCTCTCCTCAACTCGAGAATGCCCCGATGAAACACTTCCTTCGGTCCCTGGCACTGGTGATGAGCCTGGTAGGCAGTGGACTCGTTCTTCCGGCCACGGCCCAGACTCCCCTGCTGGAGATTGACTACAACGGCGCGACGATCTTCCATGTCTTCGATGACGGACGCCTGTTGCTGCCCGCCGGTGCCCAGGACGGCTACGTCCTGACAGCCACCGACGATGGCTTCGCCTCCTGGCAGGCCGTCTCGGCAAGTGGTGGCGTCGTCGCCAGCAACGGGACGCTCAGCGGGGACGGCACACCGGGCAACCCGCTTGGTGTGGCGGTGCCGCTGCATCTGAGCGGTGGCACGGGATCGGGCGGAACCATCTATGGTGAGCACAGCCAAGGGCATCGGGGGTTGCTCGGCGGCGCATCCTCCGGTGTTTTCGGTTTGCACAGCAGCGGTAACACCGGCGAGTTGGGTAGCAGTGCCTACG
>DATGCC010000769.1:0-9208 GCA_035312345.1 Rhodothermales bacterium | reverse complement strand
GTATCGCCGATCATATCCGCCAGCCATACGACAAAGCGACTTTCTACGGCGGCATCCGCGACATCAAGGAAGAAGCGCTCGACATGCTTCTCGGCGTTGACGATCCTGAGTTGGGCCGTGTCCAGGCCGAGATGACAGCAGATGGCTACACGCGGGGAGATATCAAGGAAGCGGTCTCCATCGTCGAAAGCGAGGTGATGCGCGAGATGATTCTCTCGGAAGGCCGCCGCATCGACGGACGTGACCTGCGCCAGGTGCGCGACATCTGGTGTGAAGTGGGCTATCTGCCGCGCGTCCACGGCTCCGCAATCTTCACCCGTGGCGAAACGCAGGTGCTCGCCTCCGTGACGCTCGGGACGGGCAAAGACGTGCAGCCGGTCGACCAGGTTTTCGATACGGAAGACAAGCGATTTTTCTTGCACTATACCTTCCCGCCGTTCTCGACGGGTGAAGTCAAGTTTCTGCGTGGCGCGAGCCGCCGCGAGATCGGGCACGGCTATCTGGCCGAGCGCGCCTTGGCAGGTATGCTGCCCGATGCAGCCGATTTCCCCTACACCATCCGCATCAACGCCGATGTACTGGAGTCCAACGGTTCGTCTTCGATGGCGAGCGTTTGCTCCGGTAGCCTCGCGATGATGAACGCCGGTGTACCGATCAAGAAAGCCGTAGCCGGTGTGGCGATGGGCCTCATCAGCGACGGCGAACGCACCGCCGTGCTTACCGACATCCTTGGCACCGAGGATCACCTCGGCGACATGGACTTCAAGGTCACCGGCACGCGCGAGGGCATCACGGCCTGCCAGATGGACATCAAGATCAGTGGCCTCTCTCGCGACCTGATGTTGAAGGCGATGCACCAGGCCAAGACGGCCCGGAACCACATCCTCGACATCATGAACGAGGTGCAGTCCACGCCGAACGAAGACATCTCGCCGTATGCGCCGCGCCTCACGCAGATCACCATCGATTCCGACCTCATCGGTGCGGTGATCGGGCCGGGCGGCAAGGTCATCAAAGGCATCCAGAGCGAAACCAACACCGTGCTCGAACTTGAAGAGCGCGATGGCTATGGCTACCTCACCATTGCTGCTACGAATGGCGAAGACGCTCAGCGCGCCATCGAGATGGTCAAAAACATCGTAACGGTGCCGGAAGTGGGCGACGAGTACGAAGGGACGGTGCGCAGCATTAAGGACTTCGGTGCCATCATCGAAGTGCTGCCCGGCAAGGAAGGGTTGCTCCATATCTCTGAAGTCGATCATGGCTACGTAGAGAACATGACGGACTATATGCAGGTTGGTGATAAAGTGAAAGTCAAGCTGATCGAAGTCCGTGACGGTGGCAAGCTACGCTTCAGCCGCAAGCCGTTTGTGCCCAAGCCAGAAGGCAGCAGCAATGGCTCTGACGACAGCCGTAGCGAATCCCGCAGCCGCGACAACCGAGGCGGTGGTCGAGGTCGAGATAGCCGCGGTGGTGGCCGAGGCCGCGACAGCCGCGGTGGTGGCGGCCGCAACCGGGGGCGCGACTAAAGACCGGCTTTGCCCATAGCTTCAGTTACGTAGCGAAAGGCGAGGGCTCCCGGGCGCTCGCCTTTCGTTGCTATTTGTATAAGTCTCGTAAGAGACTATGAGTCTGTGAGACTACGAGTCGAAGAGTTCAATGGGGATCCTAGGCTCTTAAATTCATAGGCTTCTAGCCTCCTGAAAAAGATGCCAGAGCAGATCATAGAAGAAGCCTATCCGTTGTTTCAGAAGACGACGCTCTCGAACGGCGTGCGGGTGATAACGGAATCAATTCCGTCCGTCCGGTCGGTGGCCGTGGGTGTCTGGATTGCTGCCGGCAGCCGTGACGAGCGCGCGAAGGAAGCGGGAATCAGCCACTTCATCGAGCATATGGTCTTTAAGGGTACGCGGCGGCGGCGTATGCATCACATTGCGCGGCGGCTCGAAGCGGTGGGGGGGTACCTCAATGCTTTCACCAGCAAGGAGTACACCTGCTTCTATGCCCGCGCCCTGGACGAACACCTGGAGCGTTCCATTGACACCGTCGCCGACCTCATCGTCGAGCCAGCATTTCCTGAGAAGGAGTTGGTGAAGGAAAAGGAAGTCGTGCTCGAAGAGATGAAGATGTACGACGATGCGCCCGAAGATCTGGTTTTTGATCATTTCGAGGGCCTCATCTACAAGAACCATGCGCTGGGTCGCCCGATTCTGGGGTATCCCGAAACGGTCAAGTCCTTTTCCCGCGAGCAGCTATTTGAGTATATTGGAAAGCAATACACGCCGGACCGGATCGTGCTCTCCGTAGCGGGTAAGGCTGACCACGACAAGGTAGTGGCGATGGCCGAAAAAGCCTTTGCTCAGGCCGACCGTGTACCTCAAAAACGCCGCCGAAGCCCGGTCAACGGGTACGATGCGTCGAAGGTCGTAGAGCCGCGTCCGATACAACAGGCCCATTTTGTGCTGGGCACCCGTAGCGTCGATGTGCACCACCCGTTGCGGTCGGCAGTGACGGTGCTCAACACGATCTTGGGCGGTGGAATGTCCAGCCGTTTGAACCAGAACATCCGTGAGAAGTACGGTTATTGCTACAACATTTACTCGTTTGTCAACCTGCACTCCGACACCGGCGATTTCGGCGTCTACATGGGCACGGATGCTTCAAAAGTAAATCGCTCAGAGAAGCTGATCTTGCGTGAGTTGGAGAAGCTCGCGGATAATCCCGTCAGCCCGCGCACGCTCAGTCAGGCCAAGAATCAGGTAAAAGGCTCGATCATGCTCGGCCTCGAAAGCATGAGCAACCGCATGATGCGGCTGGGACGGCAGGAGTTAATCTTTGAGCGGTATTTTTCGCTAGATGAAGTGCTGGACGAATTGGATAGCGTAACTATTGAAGCTGTGCAGGAGGCCGCGCAAACACTTTTCGTGCCTGAGCGGTTTAGTACCGTCGTGCTCGTACCGAAAACATCGGAAGGATAGCTAGCCTTTCCTCGTTCCTATTTTCCAGCACTATTGAAAAAAAACACGGAAGCATGAAAATCTTAGTAACAGGTGGAGCAGGATTCATCGGGTCTCATGTCGCGGATGCGATGCTACGCGCCGGGCATGAGGTGCATGTTCTGGACGACCTTTCTTCGGGTAAGCCTGAAAACGTCCCCGATGCGGCGACTTTCCACCAGCTTGATATCAGAGACAAAAGCGTTCGGGATCTGTTTGCACAAGAACAATATGAGGTGTTGGTTCACCACGCCGCGCAAATGGATGTCCGCAAGTCCGTCGCCGATCCGCAGTTCGATGCAACGGTCAACGTGTTGGGCTTTCTGAATCTGATGGAAGCAGGCAAGGACAACGGGTTGCAGAAAGTCATCTTTGCCTCAACGGGGGGGGCCATCTACGGTGAGCCGGATTCGACGCCGCAGGACGAAAGCCATGCCCTGCGCCCGCTATCGCCCTACGGGATTACCAAGCTCACGACGGAAAAATACCTGTATTTCTATGAGGTGCAATATGGCATTCGCCATGTTGCTTTGCGCTACGCCAACATCTACGGACCTCGCCAGAATCCGCACGGCGAGGCGGGCGTCGTAGCCATTTTCACCCAGCGTTTGCTCAACGGCGAGCAGCCCGTCATCTATGGCAATGGACGGCAAACCCGCGACTATGTGTATGTGGGCGATGTTGTGCGGGCCAACCTGGCTGCCTTGAAATACGAAGGCGACTCGCAAATCATCAACATCGGCACGGCCAAGGAAACCGATGTCAACACGCTCTTTCACAAGTTGGCCGATATCATTGACCCAAGCTTCGAGGAGCAGCATGCCGAAGGCAAACCGGGCGAGCAGCGCCGCAGTGTGCTGAGCTACGACAAAGCCTTGAAGCTTCTTGGCTGGTCGCCGCAGGTGTCGCTTGAAGAAGGGTTGCAAGAAACTGTAGATTGGTTTGCTGCCCAACAAAAGACGAGTGTGTGAGTTTGGAAGGATGGGTGTTTGTGAGGAGAGACACCTCCCATACGCCCAAACACCCACACGCTAACCCCAAAACCATGTACCGCGTCCGGCTTGAGGATTTTGAAGGCCCACTAGACCTCCTGCTTTTCTTTATCAAGCGGGACGAGCTGGACATCTACGACATTCCCATCGCGAAGATCGCAGACGAGTTTCTGAGCTATGTGCGGTTGATGGAGGAGGTGGACCTTGATGGTGTCGGCGATTTTATCTTCATGGCGGCCTTGCTGATCAACATCAAGGTGCGGATGCTGCTGCCGAGGCCGGAGTTGGATGAAGAAGGTGAGCCCATCGACCCGCGCCGTGAACTCGTCGAACGGCTACTTGAATACATCCGATTCAAGGAAGCGGCTGCTGAACTTAACGAATTCCATGAGCAGCGGGGCCAGCATTTTGTGCGCGGCGCAGCGTCGGAACAGCAGTCGCTGTTCGAGGAAGCTATGCCGGAAACCCTTGTCAATACCTCGCTGTTCGACCTCATCTCCGCTCTGCGGCGGGTGTTGATAGAAGCCTCCGAAGAACCCGTTCACGAGATCGAACACCGTGAATACTCAGTCACCGAGCAGCGTGGTTACGTACTGGATCAACTCGCGGCACGAGGCAAACGGACCTTCGTGGAACTGGCCCGTCGCAAGCCGAAAAGCTTCATCATCGCCACGTTTCTTGCGATTCTGGAGATGGCCCGCGAAGGTTCCGTCGTGCTATCGCGTACCGAGGCGGCAGATGACTTTTACGTCGCGCCCGGCCACCCGCCAGAGTTCGATGAACCCCTGAGCACCAACGGTACCCTCTCGACCAACGGATCGTCCACCCATGGACATGCTTGACACACAGGATCAGCCACTTGATGTAGCCGATGGCCGCGTTAAAGAATGGACGCATGCCATCGAAGCGCTGATCTTTGCGGCGGACGAACCCGTGACAACAAGCCAGATCGCTGAAGTCATTGCCGAGGTGACCCAGGAAGATGCGCTTTCTTCCGAGCAGATCGAAGTGCTTATTGGTCAACTCAACAGCGACTATGAAGCCACTGGACGGGTGCTCAGCATTCAAAACTGGGCCGGTGGCTTTCGCATGGCGACGAAGCCAGAAGTCGCACCCTACCTCAAAGCTTTTTTCAGCATCGACCGCCAGCGCAAGCTGTCACGCTCGCTGATGGAGACGCTGGCGATTCTGACCTACCGACAACCAGCGACCAAGCCCGAAGTTGATTTTGTGCGCGGCGTAGATTCGGATTATGCCTTGCGCAAGCTGATGGAGATTGGGTTGGCCGATGTGATTGGGCGATCCGAGTCGGTAGGGCGGCCGCTACTCTATGGCACCACGCCCCGCTTCCTCGAAGCGTTCGGACTGGCCCGCCTTGACGACTTGCCCAACCTGCGGGAAATCGAGGCGTTGCTGGACGACCCGGCGTTTAACCGGGAGAAGGCGCGCCTGCTCATGCTAGAAGGCCTCGACGCGCCGGAGTTTGCTTCCGAAGAGGCCGAAGATCAAACGGACGAAGAAAATTTCGACTAACGGGCACAGCAGGCGCTGTGCCTTCGTTATATCGCCCAACCTCGAAAAATGCCACGGATGGCTCCTAGACAACGCAATACCAGAGGACGTAACGCCCGGCATAAGCACGGCCCCGATACCGAGGCCATTGGTCAACCGGCAGAGATCGACGAGCCGGTACGGCTCAACCGCTACATTGCCAAGTCGGGAGTCTGCTCCCGCCGTAAAGCCGACGACCTGATCGACCAGAAGCGCGTCAAGGTCAATGGCGAGGTGGTCACGGAGTACTGGTATCAGGTTCAGCCCGACGACGAGGTGGAAGTCAACGGCACCATCATATCGCCGCGTGCCCACGTCTACATCCTGCTCAACAAGCCGAAGGGCGTCATCACCACCACCGACGACGAGCGCGGGCGCGACACCGTTCTGGACCTGATCGATCTGCCGGGTGTGGAGCAGGCAGGCCTCTTTCCCGTTGGTCGGCTCGACCGCGACACCGTGGGTACGATACTGATCACCAACGATGGCGAACTCGCGCACCGGCTCATGCACCCGAGCTACGAAGTCGACAAGCTCTACATCGTGCGTGCCAAGAAACCCATCCAGCCCGACGAACTGGCTCAACTGGCAGCAGGCGTAACGCTAGAAGATGGCCCGGCAAAAGCCGACCAGGTAGCCTATACGCAACCGCCCGATCAGCACGAAATTGGGATGCAGTTGCACGAGGGGCGCAACCGGCAGATCCGGCGGATGATCGAAGCCATTGGGAACGAAGTGGAGACGCTTGAGCGGGTCAGCTATGCCTCCCTGACCACCGAAGGCGTGCGGCGCGGCAAGTGGCGGCGGCTTCAGCCCCATGAAGTCAAGCGCCTCCGCAACCTCGTGCATCTGAAGTAAGAGAAGGGGAAATGAAGCAAAACAAAGAACCAAAACCTGTAACGCCAAACCAGAAACCATCAACCGGCCCAGCAGACCCATGATAGCCAATAACAACCCCAGCAGTATGCTCAACGCCGTGCTCGAAAGCAAGATACGCGCCGAAGGGCTGACCTACGACGATGTGTTGCTCGTGCCGGCCCGCTCGGCCATCATGCCCCGCGAGGTCGATATCACGACGCGGCTCACGTGTAACATCGCGCTCAACATGCCGCTCCTTTCAGCAGCGATGGACACGGTTACCGAGTCCCGCATGGCGATTGCTATGGCACGGGAAGGGGGCGTGGGTGTGCTCCACAAGAATATGACCATCGAGCAGCAGGCCGAAAAGGTGCGCCGTGTCAAACGGTCAGAAAGCGGCATGATCCTCGACCCCATCACATTGCATCCCGAAAACATCGTCGCCGATGCGAGGGCAATGATGGCGCGGTACTCCATTGGTGGCATCCCGGTCGTCGATCACGACAACAAGCTCGTCGGCATCGTTACCAACCGCGACCTCCGGTTTCAAGAAGATTCCAATGTACGCCTCCGCGACATGATGACGGCAGAAAACCTCATCACGGCACCGGAAGGCACGACGCTCGAACTGGCCGAAGAGTTGCTGCAGAAACACAAGATCGAGAAACTGCCCGTGGTAGATGCCGAGGGCAATCTAAAAGGGCTGATCACGTTCAAAGACATCGAGAAAAAGCGGCTCTATCCCCATGCCTGTAAGGACCACCACGGGCGCCTGCGGGTCGGGGCCGCTGTCGGCGTGACGCCGGACACGCTGGATCGTGTTCAGGCCTTGGTCGAAGGAAGCGTCGATTTCATCGTTGTTGATACAGCGCATGGGCATTCAGAGGGCGTTCTTGGTACCGTCCGCCGGGTGAAAGAAGCGTTCCCAACCCTCGACGTGATAGCGGGCAATGTGGCTACTGCCGAGGCGACCATTGATCTCATCGAGGCGGGCGTGGACGCCGTCAAGGTAGGTATTGGACCGGGGTCGATCTGTACCACGCGGGTGGTGGCAGGTGTCGGTGTGCCGCAGTTGACCGCCATTATGGAATGTGCTTCGGCAGCCCGCGAGCGCGGCATCCCGGTCATTGCCGATGGCGGAGTCAAGCAGACCGGGGATATCCCCAAGGCCCTTGCAGCCGGTGCGGAGAGTGTGATGATCGGCGGATTATTTGCTGCCGTGGAGGAGAGTCCAGGCGAGACCATTATCTATGAAGGCCGCAAGTATAAAAGCTATCGGGGTATGGGCTCTGTCAGTGCCATGCAGGCTGGGAGCAAGGATCGCTATTTCCAGGACGCCGAAGACGACATCAAAAAGCTTGTGCCGGAAGGTATTGAGGGCCGCGTGGCCTATAGCGGACACCTGAGCGAAATCTCGTTCCAGATGATTGGCGGTCTGCGTGCGGCGATGGGGTACTGCGGCTGTGCTACGATTGACGAGCTATATCACAAGGCGCAATTCGTGCGTGTCACCGCTGCTGGCATCCGCGAGAGCCACCCGCACGACATACAGATCACCAAAGAATCGCCCAATTATAGCAGTCGGTTTTGAGTATGAGATAGAGGAGGATGGGTGTTTGATACCTTTCTTTTCCATCCACACGCTTGGCAGCAGGCGCTTCCTGTTGGAGCCGGGAGGTGCACCGAGAAGGCTTACTGGCCTTCGCCCGGACGACGGCGAGACAGACCTGGCTCCTGTTCAGTGTTCATCCGCTCACGCTCTTCCTCCATCTGCTGCCGCTCTTGCTCTCTCCGCTGAGGCATTTCCCGCCTCGCGCGCATGCCTTCGGGGTCGCGTGCCCACTGGATGCTGCGCTCCTCCGGCTGGCCGTAGAGTTTCGGGTGGAGATAGTATCCACGCTCCTCGGCAGGCTTGTCCTCTTCAACGATGATGCGATTCTCGTTGGCCCATCGGTCTTGCCGAATGCCGGTCACCTGCCATGAGACCTCCACGCCCGGCTGGTCGGTGCGAATCACAAAACGATTGCCGCGCATCTTATCTGCGATGATAGCCTGCGCAAAGGTGCCGATGACGGTGAGTTGGTAGCGAAAGTCGCGGTTGAGCACCTCGAAGTACTCGGGCAGTATGACCGTGGCGAGGCCTTGCGCGTCGGTGGTGACGTTGCCATTGTAGACGTTCATCATGTCCGGACTCTCAACGAAGGAGTGCGCAAGGTAGCGGTTGGCCGGGTCCAACGGATGATCGATCTTGAAGGAGCCACCACCCTTGTCGAGGTGGCCACTGATTGTGACGTCGCCATCAAAGAAACCAGCATAAACTCCATAGCCGAGGGCACCCCAAGCGCCGCCGGGAGCCTCTCCGTAGGCACCGGCATTTTGGCTGCCCAGGTAGCCAAATTCTCCGCCGGTATTCTCCCCGTAAACGCCGTAGCTGGCACCGCCGAGGCGACCGACGTGGCCGTTGTCGTGCTCCCCGTAAGCGCCGTAGCTAGCATCGCCGAGGCGACCGAAGTGACCATTGGTATGCTCCCCGTAGGCCCCCGAACTGGCGCTGCCGAGCCAACCCCGGTTGCCACTGCTCGACTCCCCGTAGGCTCCGGCCCCGCTACCGCCGAGGTAGCCGAAATGGCCGTTGGTGTGCTCGCCCCGAACCCCGGAACCGCCGTTGCCGAGGGTGCCGACGTGGCCGTTGCCGTGCACACCACGCACGCCGAAGTTGTCGGTGCCGAGATAACCCTCGTGGCCGTTGCTGTTCCTGCCGTAAGCCCCGGAGAACAGGTCGCTGAAGTAGCCGAGGTTGCCGCTAATCCC
>DATGCC010000768.1:0-9814 GCA_035312345.1 Rhodothermales bacterium | reverse complement strand
GACGACATCCACCGGCGGCTTTTGATGGATCAGTACGCCCCACTCAGCGTGGTGGTGGATGAGCACTACGAAATAATACACGTCTCGAAGAGCGGCAGCCGCTATCTGCGCTTTGTGGAAGGCGCGCCGACAAGCAACATCTTGCAGGTGGTGCATCCTGGGCTCCGCATTGAGTTGCGAACGGCCCTCTTCACGGCGTTCCGTAAGGGCAAATCGGCTCAGGCCAAGCGGATTCAATTTGCCGAAGGCAGCGAGCAGCAGGTCGTCAACCTGGTGGTTCGGCCCATCACCGCAGAACCCTACGGAGAGGGGTATGTGCAGGTGGTCTTCGAAGAAGCCTCTCCACTGCGTCCAACGGGCGAGGGCGCTACGGTGGAGGGCGTGGATGCCTCACTGGTCGAGCAACTCGAAGAGGAATTGCAGCGCACCACGCATCGGCTGCAAACGACCATCGAAGAGTATGAAACCTCGAATGAAGAACTGAAAGCCTCGAACGAAGAGCTTCAGTCGATGAATGAGGAACTCCAGTCTACCACTGAAGAACTGGAGACCGGCAAGGAGGAGTTGCAGTCGATGAACGAGGAACTGGTGACGGTCAACCAGGAACTCAAGAACAAGATCGAGGAGCTTAATCGCACCAACAGCGACCTCCAAAACCTGATGGCGGCCACTGAGATCGGGACGCTCTTCCTGGACCGGGACCTGCGCGTGAAGCGCTTCACGCCACGACTGGCCGAGGTCTTCAACATCCTCCGCACCGACGTGGGCCGCCCCTTTGCCCACCTCACCCACACCCTCGACTATCCGGCGCTGGTAGATGACGCCCGGCAGGTGCTGGAAGACCTCTCGATGCTCGAACGCGAAGTGACGAGCAAAGACAACCGCTGGTATATGGCCCAGCTCCGCCCGTACCGTACCCTCGATGACCGCATCGACGGCGTGGTGCTCACCTTCGTCGATATCACCGAGCCGAAGAAAGCTGCCGAGAAAGACCATTTTCAGGCCTACATCCTCGCTCACATCAACGATGGCGTTATCGCTGCCGATACCGAAGGGCGGGTGCTCTATGCGAACGAGGCGCTGGGAAAAATGGTGGGCGTGGATCCCCAAAGCGTCATTGGAGAACACTTCACCGAATTCTACAACGTAGAATGGCTTTCCCCCAAAGACAGAGAGCAGAATTACAAGCAGCTAGAGGAGCGGGGCTACAACAAAAGCGAGATCCTTCTCAAAACCCACGACGGTAGGTCGATCCATACCGAGTTTACCGTAACGCTGATGACAGATGAGCAGGGTAACACAACCGGGCGCCTCGCTGCCATCCGCGACATCACCGAGCGCCGCCGAGCCGAGCAACAGCAGCGGCAAGCCGAGGCACGGTATCGTTTCCTGGTGGAAAACATACAGGAGTACGCGATCTTGCTGCTGGATTCCGATGGGCGCATCACCGCTACCAACCCTGGAGCCGAGGCGGTGATGGGGTATTCTGAGGAAGACCTTATTGAGCAGCACTTCAGCATCATTTTCACTACCGAGGACCGGGCCGCCGGCCTCCCCGAGCAGGAATTGCATGAAGCAACGGCACAGGGCGGTAGCGACAACGAAGGCTGGCGGCTCTGCAAGGATGGCAGCCTGTTCTGGGCCAACGGCGTGCTGACAGCCATTCAGGACGGCGACGGCCCACCGACTGGCTTTATCAAGGTGGTCCGCGATACGACGGAGCGCAAGAAAGCCCAGGAGTTGCTGAACCAGCAGGCGCGCCAGCAGGCCGTTGTGGCAGAACTAGGGCTTTTTGCCCTGAGCACCCCGGATATGCAAGCGTTGATGGATCGGGCTGTGCAGCGCGTAGCCGATACATTGGACGTAGCCTACTGTAAAGTGCTGGAGTTGCAGCCAAAGAAGAAGAGCTTATTGCTGCGGGCGGGTGTTGGCTGGCAAGAGGGACTGGTCGGCCAGGCCACCGTGGGTACCGGCAAAGACTCGCAGGCGGGCTACACGCTCCGGGCCAATGAACCTGTCATCGTAGACGACCTGCGCGAGGAATCCCGATTCAGCGGTCCGCCGTTGCTCACAGATCACAAGGTTATCAGCGGCATCAGCGTCGTCATCCAGAGCGGCGACCGCCCCTATGGCGTAATGGGGGCCCATACGACCGAGCACCGGGGCTTCACCCAGCAGGACTCCTACTTCCTGCAAGCCATTGCCAACATCCTCGGCGATGCCATCCGACGGCAAAAAGCCGAAAAGGCCCTCCGTAAGAGCAAAGACCGCTTCCGGGCCGTCGCGGAAACCGTGCCCGACATCCTCTTCACCACCGATGCCGATATTCACATTGAGTATCTGAACCAGCGGTGGCAGGCCTTTACGGGCTTGCCCATAGCTCACGGGATAGGCGATGCCTGGCAGGCCCTTTTGCACCCCGAGGACCAAGAACGCGTCCGCAACAAGTGGAAAACCGCGCAGGAAACCAGCGGTCGTTTCGAGGACCGCCAGCGCCTGCGTACGGCCGACGACACCTACCACTGGATCCTCGTCCGCGCCCAGTCTATCGAAAATGCCAAGGGTGAGATAATCCGCTGGTACGGCACCGCCACCGACATCGACGACCTCGTCCAAGCCGAGCAGGAGATCAAGCAACTCAACGAGACGCTGGAAGAGCGCGTCCAGAAACGCACAGCGCAGGTGCGCGCACTTGCCTCGGCCCTGACGCTGGCCGAACAGCAGGAACGCCGCCGCATCGCACAGATCCTCCACGACGACCTCCAGCAGATGCTCTACGGCCTCGACATGGCCATCCAGCAGCTACGCCGGGACGACCTTTCCGACGTTCAGAAGCGCTTCGTCCAGCAATCAGAAACCATTCTCGATCAGGCCATCGACACCACCCGCTCGCTGACCGTCGAACTCAGCCCCCCCGTGCTGAAGGGCGAAGGCCTGACGGAAGCCTTCGACTGGCTGGCTGTACACGTGCAGAAGGTGCATAGGCTGGATGTGGAGGTAGACTCCAACCCATCCGTCAAGATACCGAGCGAGGACATGCGCGTGCTGCTGTTCCAGCTGGTACGCGAGCTGCTTTTCAACGTCACGAAGCACGCGGAAGTCGACGCAGCTCGCGTGACCATGCACTTGCGAAACGACAACATAGTTATTACTGTAGAAGATGAGGGTATAGGATTCGTCCCAGAAGCTGAAAAGCCCGCTGCCAAGTCGCATTCCTCCAGCGGCTTCGGCCTGTTCAGTATCCACGAACGGTTGGATCTTTTTGGAGGCGACCTGGAGATCGACAGTGCGCCAGAGCGCGGTACACGCATCACCATCACCGTGCCCCTCGCTGCAACAGAATCAGCGCCTAATGAAAGCCAGGAGGAGTAAGCATGGAGAAGTCGCGGATATTCATCGTAGAGGATCATCGAATGATGCGCGAGGCCTATCAGTTATTGCTCGAAATGGAGCCGGATCTGGAAGTCTGTGGCAGCGCCGCCACGGGCGAAGAAGCCCTCTCAGCCCTGCAAACAACAGAGACAGACCTCGTGCTGGTCGATGTGTCGCTGCCGGGCATCAGCGGGATCGAACTGGTTAAAAAGTTGCACACGAGCCACCCCCAGTTACCTACCCTGGTCATCTCCGGCCACGACGAAACGGTCTATGCCGACCAAGCCCTTCGCGCCGGTGCCAGCGGCTATTTGGATAAAAAAGGATTATCCCATATTATGCTAGACGCCATCCGGCAGATATTAGGCGGCGAAACGTATAATCAGCACACCGCCTCCTGACGTGGTCCGTACTGTACGCTCCAACCATCAGCGCAGCAGCACGCACCAGAAAGTTAGCTTCGCGTATCTTCCCTGACAATATTAGTACCTTCAGTATCCACATACCTTGACGTGACTGTGTCGAAGGATGCCCACCTCCAAGCCATCCTCCTCGTCGACGATCACCCCATCGTGCGGCGAGGACTTCGTCAACTCTTCGAGAGCCAACCCGATTTTACGGTGTGTGGCGAGGCGGAGGATATAGCCGGCGCACTCGACGCCGTAGCCCGCCTCGATCCAGACCTCGCCCTGGTTGACCTCTCGCTAAAAGGCCGTAGCGGCCTCGAACTCACCCGTCAGTTACAGACGCACCACCCGTCGCTGCCGGTACTCATTCTGTCGCTGCACGACGAAAAACTCTATGGCGAACGGGCCTTGCGCGCCGGGGCCAGCGGCTATGTCATGAAACGCCGCGCTGATGACGAGATCCTCTACGCCGCCCGCCAGGTGCTGGCCGGGCAGCGCTACCTCAGCCCCGTCGTGCAACAGCAACTCGACAAAGCCTTAGACAAAGAAACTTTCGATGTCAACAACCTCACCGATCGCGAATTCGAAGTGCTGGTACTCATTGGACAGGGGTACGCGCCTCGCCACATCGCCGAGCAGCTTTCCCTCAGCGTCAGCACCGTAGAGGTCTACCGGCAGCATCTCAAGGAAAAGCTCGGCCTTGGCTCGGCTACCGAGTTGCGCCGCTATGCCATTGCCTGGTTCAAAGAGTATGGCACTGACTAATCTTTTGCTGTCGCTCGTCACCGAACATATCAAAAACAAACAGGCACTTTAGCAGAATCCTGCTATATCGTTTACGCCTTTCTTGCCGTAGTCTCTACATAGCGCCACCTACTGTAGGCCGTACGCCAGGTTGCAGTGGGTTTAGTGGCCCTGCTGACCAGAAACCGGCAGGCTCGTATCGCCTCATGTTGCCAGACCGATGTAAGCAGTTTTTTCGCTGTAACCATGTACATCCGTCTGACAGAACGTAGGACCTGAAGGGGATCTTGCTTTGCGTAACTGAGGAAGGTTGTAGACGGTGACAGGTTGCGTGCAGTGGCGTCTGCACAACCTGAATCCGGCTTGGAGGCTACAGCCGAGATAGAGCCTGCCTGGTTTCTGACAGTGCCCCTCATCCTCCGCGCCATTCTGGTCATAAATTGAGGACCTCTCTCGCTATGCAATCAGAGTTCTTCAGCGAGCAGTCTGTCCGGCATCTCTGCGATGAGGTTTTGCTGCGCTGTGTGGTCCAGTTTCGCCAGGCAGTTGGCATGCTGGAACGCAATGGGGTGACCTTTCAAAATACCTACTTGCAAGAAATGCGGGACGGTCTCCGCACTATGGAGGCCGAGTTGGCCCGCCGTAACCTTTTCCTGGACTCCTGCTCCGATATCCCTGAAGCTTCAACCGACAGGCGTTCTGTCCTGCGCTTTCCTTTCCTTCCTTCCGTTGCCGAATCGCACCAACCGTCCTAGTGCTCTGTCAGGAAAGCTGCTTAAGAGTACACATGAAGGCTGTCATTGCGAACGACCAACGGGAGCGCGGCAATCTCGCCGTTCTCGCATTCGATTGACGAGATTGCTTCGTCGCTACGCTCCTCGCAATGATACTACTATTTTGCTTAACAGAGCATTAGTGCTGCTTCCCGCTACCGCAGCACCAGCCAGCCAATAATCACGATCACCACGATGCCGCCAATAATCAGGGCGGTTTTGTTGGTTTGTACGGTGTCCACCACCACATCTTTAGCTACACCACGTGCAAAGTCGGCCTGCGAGGGCGGCGTGTAAGCGGCTTTGGGCTTGGGCTTTACGGTCGTGGCCTCTCCCCCTGCCCCGCTTTCTGGCTCAGCCGCCGCCTTTCCTGCATCGAGACGGGCCTGGAGGGCCTGGTTCATGGCTTCGAGGCTTTGGCGAATGAGGCTTTTGCTGACGGTGTCGAGCATACGCTGGCCTACACTGGCGAGCCGCCCGCCCACCTGTAAGTTGGCGTCGTATTCCATCAGCGTGGTGTTGGCATCCTGCTCGGTGAGTGTCACCTCCGCCGTGCCTTTGGCAAAGCCCTGGGGGCTGCTGCTGTCTACGTGCATGGTGTAGTGCTCGGGCGGCACCTTGTCGCTCAGGCTGATCTTTGTATTAAACACCCCGTTGACCGGTCCGACGCGCACCTGAAGCTGGGCCTTGTATTCGTCTTCGCCCGTCTTGTCGAGTTTTTTGGCACCCGGCATCGCGCTGACCAGCACATCGGGGTCCTGGAGCAGTTCCCACACCTCATCGCGAGGGCCTTCAAAAGTATAATCGCCGGAGACTTGCATAATGCAGGAGGATGTCTGTTAGAGAAACGGGCTTTCTAAAGTACATGCCACCGGGCGTTTCTGCCACTATTGCATCGCTACAAACCTGTATAAAAAAGGCGGCCCGGCAGGGTTTGCCCCTACCGAGCCGCAAAAACCACACAACCCATTGGTCACCACACCAACGCTTTAGGTATTACTCAATGACCGTGCCAAAACCTGGAATCGTGCCACCGGGCGCTTTCAGCAGGGCCAGTCTGCCGTCTGTCTTAAAATAGATACTCAACCTGGGTCTTTCTACTGCTATTCGGTTCCATATCCCAATAAGCGATATCCCGACAACGTAAGTACCTTCATCTCCGCTTCCTCTTGAATAGGAGAATTGACCACAACAGCCTCCTTCATAAGTGTTTAGATATAATGTCGTGAAGATCGGCTTTTGAAAACGGCTTACTCAGATAGTCGTCGAAGCCCTTTTTCAGAAACCGGGTGCGGTTGCCCGACAGCGCATAGCCGGTAATCGCAATAAAGGGAACCGTCCGATAGGCGGGATCCTTGCGAAGCTTTTTCAAAACCTCCACGCCCCCATGATCCTCTTCCAGCTTGATATCGAGCAGCACCAGATCAAACGAATGGGACTGGGCCATTTTAAAAGCACCCTCGCTGTTCACGGCCAAGCCCACTTCCCACCTGTCTCGCAAGTAGAAGTGGATCAGGACCCGCATCGTGGCGCTGTCATCTACTACCAGGATGTGCGCCAGATCGGCCTGTTTGACGCCCGGATGAGCGCGTGGAGCCTCAGCAGGCGCAGGGACAAGCGCAGGAAATCGGATCGTAAAGACACTTCCCTCGCCTGGCTGGCTTTCCACCGAGACGGTACCTTCCATGAAATCAACCAGCCGCCGGACATTGGTTAGCCCGATGCCATTACCCCCGTACGCCCGCGTCAGCCCTGTACTCCCTTGTCTAAACTCGTCGAAAATGTGGGGGAGAAACGAGGGATCAATCCCGATGCCCGTGTCGGCGACTTGAATCTGGACTTGGTCCTTAGCCGAAGTCACACGCACCGTAACCCCGCCCTCATCGGTGAATTTGATAGCGTTTCCCACCAGATGGTTGATGATGCGTTCCAAACTGGTTCGGTCCAGGCGAGCCTGCACCGGCGTTGCAGGCGTCTCTACATCCAGAGAGAGACCCTTCACTTCAGACTGCCTCCGTAAGACGTCCGTCTGCCCTGTGACGACCGCCCCGACATCGAGCGCTTCAAGGTCCAACTCTATGGTGCCAGAATCCAGCATGGAGAGTTCTAAGACCGAGTTGAGGGTCTCGAGTAACTGCTGACCACTCTGCTCAATAAATTGTCGGTACACCTCTTCTTCGCCATGCACGTTGCCCTCCAACAGTCTCGAAAAGCCGATAATGCCGGTCAGCGGCGTGCGCAGTTCATGGCTCATGTTGTTCAAGAAGGTCGACTTGAGGCGACTGAGTTCTTCCGACCGTTCCTTTGCCTCCTTGAGCTTGTCCGCAGCCAGCTTACGCTCGGTAATATTATGGTGCGCAATGACCGCTGCTCGCTTGTCGATGTCGAGCGGCGTGACCATCATTTGGAACCAGCGCTGTTCGTCAGGGCTGTGACACGGATATTCCAGGGAGTACGATGAAGCATCGCCGTTCAGGACGGACTTGATGCCCGCGCTGGCCTGGACCTGCTCCCCGGTCCTGCCAAGCACGGCCAGGTAGTTCATTCCCACACCCGTCGATTCGAGATCAGGGTCTCCGTTTTCGCGGGCAAACCTTTGCCAGGCTTCGTTGACTGAGATGATGGTGCCGCCTTCCTCTATCACAGCGATGTGCGCTGTCAAGGAGTGCAGGATGGCGCGGTTGAAAGCTTCACTGTGCCGGAGGGCCTGTTCGGCTTTCTTTTTTTCCCGAAGCAGGTGCGCTTCCAATAAGGCGCTTTCGACGGCAGGACCCAGCCGGGCCATACGATCCTTGAGGAGATAGTCCGTAGCGCCCTTTTTCATGCACGCGACAGCGGCCTCCTCACTCACGCTGCCAGTGACGACAATGAAAGGAATCTCATGACCCGAGGCATGAAGCATCGCCAACGCTTCGAGAGCATTGAACTGGGGTAACGTGTAATCTGCCAGAATCACGTCAAGATCCGGGGTCAGGCTATCCTGAAAGGCGTCTCTGGTGTCTACCCGGTAGACCTGGGCATCGAAACCGGCACGTTCCAACTCGAGGCATATCAGTGCCGCATCATCCTCGCTATCTTCGAGAAGAAGTACGCGCAAAGGGCGGCGGCGGTCGTCATGATTGATTTTCGACATCGACTTGCCAAAAGATAAAGGAGCGCTAAACTAAGGACGAGGGGACTCATTGAGGAGCAACCAGTACAGACCGATATCGCGCATGCAATCGCTGAATTGTTCAAAGTCCACAGGCTTGACAATGAAGCTGTTAACCCCAAGTCGGTAGCTCTCGACCATGTCTCGTTCTTCGGTCGAAGACGTAAATACAACGACCGGAATCATCCTGGTGCGCGAGTCCTTCTTGATTGCACGAAGTACTTCCAGGCCATCTACCAATGGTAACTTCAAATCGAGCAGGATAACGCGGGGGGCATCTTCGGTCGGGTTACGCCCTTCGTACTCACCCTTTCCAAAGAGAAAGTCGAGGGCTTCCGCGCCATCGCGGGCTACATGGATACGGTTGGCGATCTTGTGATTGTTCAACACATGGAGTGCCAACTCCACGTGATCGGGGTTATCTTCTACGAGGAGGATTTCTGTAGCCTTAACCTTCATGGGAGTAGCCTTGCGTTAGGGTAAAGTAGAATGTAGCGCCCTGATTGGGGGCTGCCTCAGCCCAAACCTCGCCGCCATGGCGGTGAATGATGCGCTGCACGAGTGCCAGCCCCACGCCGGTGCCCTCGAAGTCCTCGGCCCGGTGCAGACGCTGGAAAACGCCGAAAAGCTTGTGGGCATATTTCATGTCGAAGCCGACGCCGTTGTCGGCCACGTAGTAGATCGGCACTTCACGCTCATTGCTTTGCCGGGCACCTACCTTGATGTGGGCCGTCTTGCACGATCGGGTGTATTTGAGGGCATTCCCAAGGAGGTTGACGTAGACCTGCTGAAGCAGCGTGGGATCGGCTTCGCAGGGCGGCAGCGGTTCAATCTCTACCTGAACATCACGCCCTTCTTGCATCGATGCAAGGTCGCCCAACACCTCCTCGACAAGCGGACGGGGCTCTACCTCACGCTTCCGAAGTGACTGGCGGTTCAGGCGGGAGAACTGTAAGAGGTCGTCTACCAGTTGGCCCAGATGGAGCGTGTTCTGACGGATGCGTTGGAGGTAATGCTGGGCCTTCGTGTCCAGTTCATCAGCAAATGTATCTAGCAGGATACGGGAGAACCCGTCGATGGTACGTAGCGGAGCACGCAGGTCGTGAGAAACACTGTAAGAAAAAGCCTCGAGCTCCTGGTTGGCGGCTACAAGCTGGGCCGTGCGCTCCTGGACCCGTGCTTCGAGTTCTTTATTGAGCCAACGCACCTGCGTCTCTGCCACTTTGTCATCGGTGATATCCATTACAATACCCGCGACATGTTGCGGCTTCCCCTCCTCGTCATACCGAACGCGACCGTGACTATTCAGCCAGCGAATGGTCCCGTCGGGGCGAAGCACGCGAAATTCCAGGTGGTACTCACCACCA
>DATGCC010000767.1:0-3982 GCA_035312345.1 Rhodothermales bacterium | reverse complement strand
CTGTTGGCGTTGTCGAGCGTGACGGTGATGGTGCCGGGCGTGGGAGCACCGCCGAATAGCTCTCTAAACTCCAGCAGCGATTTGATGCGGGTCGGCACATTGGTAAGACTCGTACCGTTTTCATCTGCCCTTTCGGTGTAGCCGATAAAGGCAGGGATGGCGGTTTCCACCTCCGCCACCGAGGGCGGGAAGAGGGAAACCTCTTTGACGTAGACGCCGGGCGTTTTATACATGGCGATACCGGTTGGGTTAAACGTAGATATACATCGTGGATTGGTAGCTTCCGGGATTCGTGCCCTCCTGCAAGACGTGCTTGATACCGGGATTGGGCAAGGCCCGAATGGGCGTGTCCTGGGTGCCGCCCCCGTTGGGCTCCAGCACGAGCGTCACCGTGCGCCGCGCCGCGCTCGACGGCACCCCTGGGCTGGGCGGATCCGACGTAAACGTCGCCGAATCGGTGTCGAGGGTCCGCGTAAAAGTGAGATCTCCCGTGATGGCGAGGCGGTCCAACTCGAAGAGCGGGTCGTATTTGCGGATGACGACATACTGCCAGGTGGTGGCGCGGGCCGGAATTTCTATAGCATAATCGCCCTGGTCGCTGAGGGCTTCGTTGGTGTCGATAAACTGGTAGGCCGCCGGGACGCGGGCCGGATCGCTGAACACTTCGACCACGGCAAACGGTGCGTTGCCATACAGGCCCGGATCGTAGTAGAACGCCTCATTGCCGCCGTGGTCATCCTCCATCGTGTAGAGGCCCGGCGGAAACGTCGCCAGATTCACCGTGTGCCCCTCCACCGTCTCGCTGCCCACGTCGAAAGTAAACCGGCCCCGCTCCGTGCCAAACTGATCGCGCAGCATCATCTCGGCGCTGCTCACGGGCGGATCGAAGGGATGCCTGTAGCTGGTTTTATCGACGAGCGAGCGGGCCGGACCGACGCGCTCCGCCGCCACGCTGTCGCCCAGATGCCGCCTGCCGTCTGCCTGATCATCCCGCAAGTTGTTGAAATAAAATACCGTCTCGCCCGGCGTTGGCTCGTCCACATCCGACACGTTGAGCAGGTAGGGGTTGGTCAGCCGGAGCAGAAAGGCAAAGACCGGCGCGTCGGGGCCAAATGGCAGACGCAGGGTATCGGACGCCTGCGGTGCTAGCGGAGCCACCACGACGAAGCCATCGTCAGCGCGTTTGAAGATCAGCCCGTAGCAGTCGAGCAATGCCCGGCACGCCGGAGTCGGCTCGGCCACGAAGTCTTCGCACACACCATCCGTATAGAACGTGTGTCGCAATGCTAGCCTGAACAAGACGCGGTACGCCTGCGAAATCATGGTTTAACAACCGTTCATTGTGAAGGTGGCCGAAATGAACCACCCTGTATGTAAGCACCCCTTAATCCTGCACGCGAATCTCCTCGACGGGCGGCAAGACTGCTTCGACCTGCTCATCCCGGATGCCCATGACGCGCATTTTGTACATCACCGAGGGCATATACTTGACCCCCAGCGCGCCCCAGAGATGGTTGATTTGCTCGAACGTCGGCGAGTGCAGTTCTGCGATGAGCCGTCCTTCCTGCGTAGCCAGCGCCGGGATAGACGCATACTCGAAGTACGGACGGTGCTGAAAGAAACTGATGATGTTGGACAGCGCCTTGAGCGCTTCGCTGTAATCGTCCAGGTTGGCGATGAACAGCGCGTACAGGTTGACCCGCACGTCGGGCCGTACCATCTGATAGCGCCCGTCCGCCTGTCGCTGCATGGTATCGACGGAGCGGAAGATGCGCTCTTCCTCTACGTTCACCAGCGACAGCACCACCCGGTCGATCACGTTGGCGTTGACGCTACCGCTCTGATCGAGCAGGTTGCCCATCACCACGCGCTCCGTCGAGAGCGCCGACGACCGCAGGTTGAGGTACGCATTCAGTTCCGCAACGACGTGCTGGAAAGCATGATCAATCAAAGCAAGGTACCTTTACAAAGCGTTCAACACAGGCCCGTCGTTGGGAGGCACCCTGTGCGGGCACACCACCCTATACAACTACCTACGACCAGCCACACTCCGGCCCAACAAAAAGGAAGCGCACGAACCCTATCGCTTCTGCTATCAATGCAGGATGAGGACCATCCTGTGAGGGGAAAGGATCAACCGATCCGGTATGCTACAGACACATCTTCTACCTGCGGCATGCCAGACACTACAAAAATCCTGTTACATCAGTGTGTACTTACTATTACTGCTTTATACAACGATAGGCGCATACAGATGCCTTCCGTTAGTCCTTACATTAGACACATTCCGATGGAAAACATAACCTCTTCACACTATTGTTACGGCTTTTTTTGCGATATCCTGCTGACAACCACGTGTTGGGCCAGGTTGGTGTTCTACCAGCACTTTGCCACCTACAACCATGCGCAGGCTTCCTCCCAACCGAGGTGAAAAGTCTCCTTTCTGGTTGTGGGACGACAGGGCAGCGCTTACCCATTAGCTTTCAAATCCATTCGGAGCCATGATCTGGGTTGGAAGGAATGGCTCCAGAAAGACGAAGCGGCCCACATTTGAGGACGCGCCTGTTGAAGGTGAATGGCCATCGCTGAAAAACACCAAACGGCATGGACAGCACGCATCTTTGGAGAAAGCATCGTCTTCGCAGCCGGTATGCCCTGTACATACTCATTGCAGCGGGGACGCTGACGGCTTGCCAGCCTACCACTGAGAGACCACCCACGCCCACCCTGCGTAGCAGAACATTGGTTGATCACCACGCCCACCTGCTCAGCCCCACTCTGATCAAAGACTGGCAAGCTGGCGGCGCTTCGTTTTCCCGGCCGGATTCCTTCTACACCTCCCCCGCTCCTCTGTTGGCGGGGGCGTCCTCGAAGGAACACGGCCCGGACAGCCTCCTGCGACAAGCAGTGCTCGTGCCGATGAGTCACCTCTATGGCAACCGCGCGTTTCGGCAGGCATTGGGGCTTAGCGTTGAGGAAGAGTATGCCCGGGTTCGCCGGGAAAATGACTACGTGGCCCACGAGGCCACGCGCTTTCCGATGCGCACCAGAGCTCTCTGTTCGGTAGACTTTCTGCGACCTTACGCGTGGGACGAGATCCAACGATGCCATGACGTGCTTCATAGCAGCGGGCTCAAAATCCACCTAGCCAGCGCGGGAGCCGACTTGCAGACCACGACGCACCTGCAGGAGCTGGCACGCATCGCGACCTGGGCTGAGGACAAAAGCCTCCTACTCCTCATCCATTTAGACCCGCAGCAACGTGGCCTGGAGGTCGAGGATGTTCGCCGGTTTATCGAGGTCGTTTTGCAGCCCGTACCTGAACTCTATGTGTGCATTGCGCATCTCGGAGGAAGCGGTGGTTATGGACCGTGGACACAGGCCGTGTTTAATACCTTCGTGACATGGCTTGAGGAGGAAACAGCACGGGGAGCACCCCGCCCTGGGGTGTTCTTCGATATCTCGGCGGTTTTCCTCGAACAAGCATCCGAGGGTCTCCCCGCAACGACGCCCGCAGAGGCCGCGGCCCTCCGGCGTGATCTGCGTAAGGCCGGGCTGGGCCGAATCCTCTTCGGCAGTGACTACCCTGTCTTCGACCCTGATCGGTATGCCCATGTGCTGAAGCGTGAGGCCCAATTGGATTCAGCCGAGTTCGAACAGGTACTGCGAAACCGGATACCGCCGTTAAAGCTACCGGATGCCCGTTAGCATCCAGGATCTGCTCCGTGGTATTTTGACAATCGAATCAGAAAAAAGCGCGGATGCTATCTCTGACGATGGTGCGCGCCTGGGGTCCATAGCTGAACAATACATCCAGCGCCATCATCCCTGCCTCAAACCCGTCGAACGCCTGCCGGTAGCGGGGGTGCTCGAAGACAAGCGTTTCGACCGAGTCAACCTGCTCGGCATCGACCGCCGCTGACGCCGGTGAAGCAATCAAGGTATTGCCCTCAAGGTGGTTGAAAACGGATGCGAGATAATC
>DATGCC010000766.1:0-4983 GCA_035312345.1 Rhodothermales bacterium | reverse complement strand
CATCCGCGTCAAGGAGTCGATGGTGCCGCGTACCGATGTGGTGGCGGTGGACGAGAATATCTCGCTGGAAGAGTTGCGGCAGCGGTTCATCGAGACGGGGCATTCCAAGCTGCCGGTCTACCACGAGAACATTGACAGTATCGTCGGCATCGCCTTTGCGTTCGATCTATTTCAGGAGCCGTCGTCGTTAGAGGCGACGGTGCGCCCGGTGAAGTTTGTGCCGGAATCGAAGCTCTCGAAAGATCTGCTCCAAGAGTTTCTGGAAACGACCACCTCCATCGCCATCGTCATCGACGAATACGGCGGCACGGCGGGCCTCGTCACCCGCGAAGACCTGCTCGAAGAACTCTTCGGCGATATCCAGGATGAGTTTGACACCGAGGATGCCGTCCTGCGCCAGGTTGGCGAGCACACCTTCATAGCCAGCGGGCGCGTGCCCATCGACGAACTCAACGACGAGTTCGAGTTAAGCATCCCCGAAGGCGACTACGACACCGTGGCAGGTTACCTGCTCGAATGCCTCGGCAGCATCCCCGAGCCCAAGCAAGAGTTCGACCTCGGCGGCCTGCGCTTCGTCATCCTCCAGGCCACCGCCAACCGCATCGACCTCGTACGCATCGTGCGGGATGAGGAAGCAGTGTAATTCAAATCAAATAAGAAGCTTATATGGCCATCGAACTACTCACATTGGCATTGTCGGCATTGAACAGCCTAAGAGAAGGGATTAAATTTGACCGGGAATACAAAGGAAAGAAATTAGACATTACATTTTTAGTAAAGGATGTTTTGGAGGGACGCAAATCAGTTCTTGCTTTTGTAAAAGTGACAAATAATTCTGAGGCACCATATTCGATTACAGAAATGGCACTGGTCTTTGGTAAAAGTCGTGCAAAGCGCGTGCCCCTAAATACAATTGAAATTTTTGATTCTTCAGGAATGCTAATCAAAGCCAAGTCACATACCATGACAGATATTTTTGAGCGCCAGAATTTAGATGATCTCAGAATCCTTGATGATGATTTGTATCTTCAAATGAATGAATCACGTTCAGGATGTGTCGTTTTTAAGGCTCCAAAGGGGTCAATAGATTCTGTTCTTGAAGCCGAGGTGGAGATATGTGTGGGGGACAATTTGTACTTGAAGAATAATATTTCTGCTCTATTGAAGCGGGCATAAACACTTATAGCAACGGAATGGCAACGATATAGGCTGTGATATTTTTCAGTTTTATTTTAAGGCGTGCTTCTGTCGTGCAAAAGCCAGCACCAGCTTGAGGTGCGTCAGCAGCAACAGCACACAGTCCAGCTTCGCAAGGCGTTTCTGGGGTGATTCAGGCAGTTGCGGCGGGCTGATGCGGCCCATCCAGAGTTCCATCTTGTCGGTCAGGGCGCGCTCGCCAGGGAACTGGCCGGGCGGGAGATGGGCCGTGTAGAAGGTGCGCTTGCGTTCGAGGCGCTCGTAGATGTCGCGGCTGGCCTGTTGCAGCGTTGGGTCTTGCTGCACGATCATTGCGCCGCCGACGAGGTAATCGTGATAGGTGAACGGAAAGTCGAGCAGGACGGAAAGAATAGCCTGCGCCGCCTCTGGGTGCTCGCGCAAGCCCACTTCGGCGGCCCGTGCTGTGGCGGTGGCCGTGAGGCAGAGTGTTTCTTCTGCTACGAGTTCCGGGTCGGCTCCTTCGATGCCACCAAGCGCCCGCCGGGCGAGTTCCTGCGTCGTACTCACCACGCCTAGGGTGGCAAAAGCGGTAAACCGGGTCGCACGATCAAGCATATTCGATTTGGGATTTCAGATTTTGGAGTTGCGATTGGGGGCTTGCCCGAGACAATCCAAAATCACAAATCCAAAATGGTCAGATGCCGCCCGTCGATTCTCCGCGCTCGCCGCCGCCGATGGACTTGCGCATCTGCGTGTCGGCCTGGATGTTGCGCAGGTTGTAATAGTCCATCACGCCAAGATGGCCGTTGCGGAAAGCTTCGGCGATGGCTTCGGGGATGCGGGCTTCGGCAGCGATAACATTGGCACGCTCTTCCTCCACACGGGCGCGCATTTCCTGTTCGAGTGCGACGGCAGCGGCGCGGCGTTCCTCCGCTTTGGCACGGGCCACCTGCAAATCCGCTTCGGCCTGATCGGTCTGGAGCTTTGCCCCGATGTTTTCGCCTACATCCACATCGGCGATGTCGATGGATAGGATCTCAAACGCGGTACCAGAGTCGAGGCCTTTGGCAAGGACGGTTTTGGAAATGTTGTCCGGGTTTTCGAGCACCAGGGCGTGCGTCGCCGAAGAGCCGATGGTCGAGACGATGCCTTCGCCGACGCGGGCGATGATCGTTTCTTCACCCGCTCCACCGACAAGTCGTTCGATGTTGGCGCGTACCGTCACGCGGGCGATGGCGCGGACCTGGATGCCGTCTTTGGCGATGGCTGAGATCGGCGGCGTCTCGATCACCTTGGGGTTCACCGACACCTGTACGGCCTCGAACACATCGCGTCCGGCGAGGTCGATAGCCGTGGCCCGCTCGAACGTCAGGTCGATGTTGGCCTTGTCCGCCGAGATGAGCGCGTTAACCACCTGCTGGATGTGGCCCCCTGCCAGATAATGCGCTTCAAGTTGCGGCGTATCAACATAGATCCCTGCTTTATGCGCTGTGATCAGCGGCTTGACAATTTCGGCGGGGGGCACCCGGCGCAGCCGCATCCCTACGAGGTCCCGAAAGAGCTTCAGCTTCACCCCCGAAAAGATAGCTGTGATCCACAGCCGAATCGGCACGAAGTAGAACAGCACAATGAAGCCGACGACGAGCAGCACGATGATGATCGCACTGGAAAACCCAAGCAGTTCTTCCATGATAGTAGAGGTTGCAGGTTTATCAGGTTAACAGGTTTATCAGGTTAAGAGTTGGTTGGTAGAAAAGAAACCTGCTAACCTGAAGCCGAGCCTAGCGAGGCAACCTGCCACCCTGTAACCTTATTCACTTTTGCGATAGTCACCGCTTTGCCCGCCGGTTTTCGCCAGCAGGTGTACGTCGGTGATACGAATTTCTTTGGAGACGGACTTGCACATGTCGTAAATCGTCAGCGCGGCGACCGAAACAGCCGTGAGGGCTTCCATCTCGACGCCCGTCGGGCCAATGGTTTTGGCAAAGCCGCGCACCTCAATGGCATGCTCGTCTTCGTCGAGCGAGAACTCCACATCCACGCCTTTGATGGCAACATCGTGGCAGAGAGGGATGAGCTTGCTGGTCTGCTTGGCCCCCAGAATGCCCGCAATCTGTGCGATGGTGAGGACATCGCCTTTACGGATTTTGTTTTCAGCTACAAGCTGGAAAGCCTCTTCGCCGAGCAACACACGCCCACTGGCTACCGCCGTGCGGAGCGAGTCGGATTTGTCGGAAACATCAACCATGTGCACGCCGCCAAGCGGGTTGACGTGCGTCAGGGTGGGTACATCGGTATCCATGGGAAGGGGGGTTAACACGTAAGACAGAGGTCAGTAGCGTCCAACGCAGAAGATAAGCGGGAGTTGCTGCAACGGCAAGGCATGCAGGGTATGTAATGGTGGAGAAAGGAGATGGTAATCTTGGATGCCAGGGAGGATGTCGCATGAGCGCGAAAAAGCGTATCATGCGATGAGTCTTTTCATCCAGCCACTCTCGCTATGCCCTACACCACCATCATTGATCCTGCCGATCTACACGCCCATCTCGACGATCCCGACTGGGCCATCGTGGATGCCCGGTTCTCGCTGCATGAACCGGCACGGGGGCGTCATGATTACGAGGCTGCCCACATCCCCGGCGCGGTCTATGCCCACCTCGACGACGATCTCTCTGGTGACATCGTGCCCGGCGTCACAGGCCGCCATCCGCTGCCTGATCCCTCTGCTTTTTCCGAAAAGCTTTCTGCGTGGGGCATCGCCGACGGGGTACAGGTGGTGGTATACGACGACATCGGCGGCGGCATTGCGGCGCGGCTGTGGTGGATGCTACGCTGGCTCGGGCACGACGCCGTGGCTGTCCTGGATGGTGGCTTTCCCGCCTGGCAGGCCGCTGGCTACCCGACCCGCAGTGGCGAGGAATCGCGCCCGTCCCGCTCCTTCAAGCCGCAGCCTCACCCTGAAATGGTAGCTGAGGTAGAGGAGGTTGAAACCTTGCGCAACGATGAGGCCTGTCGTCTCCTCGATGCCCGCGCCGGAGCGCGCTACCGGGGCGCGCTGGAGCCGATTGATCCGGTTGCCGGGCACATTCCCGGTGCAGTCTCTGCGCCCTACGGTGGTAACCTGGACGACGATCAGCGCTTTTTATCACCTCAGCAACTGCGAGAACGTTTTGCAACCGTGCTGGAGGACGTGCCGCCTGAGCAAACCGTCGTCTACTGCGGCTCTGGCGTGACAGCCGCGCACGACATTCTGGCGATGACGCATGCCGGACTCACCGGGGCGCGTCTCTATCCCGGCTCGTGGAGCCACTGGATCACGGATGCGGATCGGCCCGTCGCGGTTGTGGAAGACGAGTAAAAGCCATCTCAAAACTAAAAGTTGTCGTTGCGAGCGACCGGCGAGCGCGCGGCAATCTCGTGAGTACAGCTCGATTTACGAGATTGCTTCGTCGCTTTGCTCCCCGCAATGACAGGCTGATTCTTGAGATGGCTTCAAATCAATTCTGATTGCCAGATCGCTTTAACTGCGTGATCTGGGCAAGATGATGGTCGTCGTGCTCGGCGACGAAGAAGAGCAAGTCGAGCAGGCGCATGGGTTGTTGCAGACGCGGGTGCAGAGCCGTGTGCTCGATCAAGCTGTCGTCTAGCACATCCAACTGCTCGACGAAAGCGATACGCACTTCGCGAAAATCGTGCAGTAACGCATCTATCGAGCGCGCGTGGTGGTTGGCCTCGTGCGTCTTGCGGTTGGACAGATCCGCGTCCCGTAGGTATGTTTCCCCCTCGCGTAGGTCTTCGACGCGCCCAATCCAGAGCGGCTCCAGA
>DATGCC010000765.1:0-7199 GCA_035312345.1 Rhodothermales bacterium | reverse complement strand
GGCGTCGAGTCGCAGCATGGAAAAAGAGGCTGGGTGATAGGGGTGGACGCGTCCTATAAACGCTAATGCCGCTTGCAGTTGCGCGGCAATCGACAATTTACGGTTTCGTCATTCCTCCGTTTTGGATACCAGGGCCGCGATCAGTTGTACGCTCTGCTCTATGGCAAGCAGGTCATCGTTGCTCAACGTTTGTAGCCGTTCTGTCAGGGCAGCCACCCGGCGGTGTCGCCCTTCAGTGAGGACGCGCGTGCCTTCAGGCGTTGCATGGATACGCACGATGCGCCGGTCCTGCGAATCGCGCTCGCGCACCACAAAACCGCCCTGGCTGAGTGCCTGGACGAGGCGGGTCATCGTAGGGGGTTGCACCTGCTCGGCAGCGGCGAGCTCGCCCATGGTAAGGGGGCCGGCAAACACAATCACAGACAGGGCGGATAGCTGGGCTGCACTGATGCCACTCGCCACGTCTTCCTGCCGCAGCCAGCGCAGCAGGTGGATGGCGGTGGAGTGGAGCTGGTCGGCAACGATAGCGGCAGGGGATAGCTCTTGCATCTGAAAGGTTAATTTGTTTAGCTTTGCTAAATAATATTAAAATAAGATCCCTTAACCAAGGCCGATCATGATGAAACCTTCCTTTTTTGAAGCCATCCGCGCAGGGGACGCGGATACGGTACAGGACCTGCTGGACCAGCACCCTGACTTGCTGGCAACACGCTCCGAAAATGGCGAAACCCCTATGCTGGTAGCAGCCTACCGGGGAGCCCACGACATCATAGCCCTGTTACGTGGACGAGGTGCTGTTTTGAACATCTTCGAGGCTGCTGCGGTGGGCGATACTGAGCGCGTTCAGGTTCTGATTGCTGATAATCCTGCTCTTCTTCAAACCTACAGCCCCGATGGCTGGACCCCGCTGCATCTGGCATGCTTCTTCGGTCATGCTGAGACGGCGCGTGTGTTGCTTGATGCTGGATCAGAGGTGCGATGCTGGTCTCGCAACGCGACGAAAAACACGCCCCTGCACGCCGCCATTGCTGGCATCCGCGACCATGCGTTGATCGAGCGTCTTATCGAACAGGGCGCTGATGTGAATGCCGCCGGAGGAGCAGGCGTGACGCCGCTACACCTCGCTGCTTCGCGGGGTGATATGGAACTCGTCGATCTGCTTCTTACGCACGGCGCGACAGGTTCGAGCATGGATGACGGACAATCGCCAGCCGACATTGCTGAAAAGCGCGGGCATCCCGGTGTAGCAGCCCATTTGTGGCAGGTTTAGCCCATCGCGTCTGTCAGCCAGGCGTCTACTTCCTCCTCGATCTTGAAGGCATCTGCTGGTTTGAAATCGAACGTGCGGTGCCGCCAGTCGCCGCTGTCGTCGGGGACGGGGACGTAGTTTTTGCGGTAGAAGGCAGCGTTTTCGATGATATGGGTGAGGGCTTCAACGGCGGCGTCCACATCGGCGCGGGTGTTGTAGAGGCCGAAGGAGACGCGCACCATGCCGGGTTTGGTGCCGGGAAGGCGCACGCCCATGCAAGAATCCGGCGCGACGCCGTATTCATCTGAAATGCCAAGGAGTTGACGGACGAACGGTTGTGCACAGAAACATTCGTTGCGCACAGCAATGCCGAAGTAGTCGTTGAGGGCCGCCGTCACCAGCCCGTGGTGCAGCCCTTGCAGGTTGAAGGTGATGACGCCAATGCGGTCGGCGATTTCGAGGCGGTGGGAGCCGTAGATGTGCAGGCCGGGCAGTTCCTCGAACCGTTCCAGCGCGTACTGTGTCAGCTCTCGCTCATCTTCTTCGATCACATCCATGCCGATGCGGCCCATCAGATAGAGCGTCGTCGCCAGGGCCAGCGAGCCGGGAATGTTGGGCGTGCCCGTCTCCTCGCGCTCGGGCAGGTCGTCCGTGATCGTATAGCGCTTTGTGTCGACGAACGAAACGACGCCTCCGCCGATCTCCTGGGGTTCGATCCCGGCGAACAACTCCTTGCGAGCGATAATGACACCCGGACTGCCCGGTGTGTAGATCTTGTGTCCGCTCAGGCACAACACGTCGATGGTTTCCTCGGGCGATTCCGTCACCACGCGCATGGGGATGTGGGCGGCCGACTGTGCCGCGTCCACCACAAGCAGCGCGCCGACCTCGTGCGCCAGCGTCGCAATATCATGCACCGGATTCGTCACGCCCGTCACATTCGACGCCGCCGTGATGGCTACATAATTGAGTCGGTCAGCGTTGTCCTTGATGGCTTGCTTGAGCGCCGTCATGTTCACCCGCCCGGCGTCGCCATCGGGATCCTTCTCGACAGGCACATGCACCACGGTGCCAACGTGCTTGCGGTGAGGCAGGTCGTTGGCGTGGTGCTCCATGATGGTCGTGATCACCACATCGCGCTCGGGGCGTTGCTCGGCCAGCACACGGGCTACCCGGTTGAGCGAGCCGGTGACGCCGTTGCCACAGAAAATAGCCGTGTAGTCGTCCGGCGCGCCCACAAAATCCAGCACGATCTGATGAGCGTGGTGATACAACGCCGTCATGATGCGGGCGCTGAAATGGAGTTGGGAGTGGGTGTTGGCGTAATGCCCCAGCGCCTTGCGGACGATGTTGTCCGTTACTTTCAGGCACAGGTTCGAGGCAGCGCTGTCCAGGTAGATTCGGCGCGCGGTACGCCCATCGGCCAGCGGATAGGTGGTGCCGAGGCCGAGGAATTCCCCGCGTAGCTTTTCGAGCAGGGCGCGGCGTTCCTCGTAGGTACCCAGGGGCTTGATGGTTGGTGTATGTAGCAGTTCCATGGCGGCGTCGACGTTGAGGCAGAAGGAGAAGCTAACCTGCTAAAGGTACGGGAGATCAGCGGGAATGAAAAATGCACATTCCTCCGGGGAAGCCGTATACGGCATAGTTCATACAGGATTCGCTGCTCCTGCACACGCGGTCCTTATAGCACAAGTCTTCATCTTCTCAAGAGTTTTGTTTTCTACGAATTACTCAAGAAAGCCCGGCAACGATGCGTCCCAGAGAAGCAGGTCTTAGTATCTTAGAAAACGTGTCTTTCATCAGCAACATTCCCTTCGCATGAAACGGTTTGAGGATCTCTTCGCCGAACTCCAGGGCAAAGCCGCCAGCGGCGATCCTGCGTCGGGCACCGTCCGGGCCCTGGCAGCGGGCAAGCATGCCATTGGCAAGAAAATCCTTGAAGAAGCGGGCGAGGTGTGGATGGCCGCCGAATACGAAGGCCGCGAGCAAACCGCCGAGGAAATTTCGCAACTGCTCTACCACATCCAGGTGATGATGCTGGCCTGCGACCTCGACCTCGACGACGTGTATCGGTACTTGTGAGACGGTTGCAGGTTTAAAGTTCAAGGTTCAACGTTGAGCATGACGAACCTTGAACCCTGAACCTTGAACCCTGAACTTAAAAACATGCTACAAATAGCCCTGCCCAACAAAGGAGCCCTGTCCGAAGATGCCGTCGATCTGGTGCGGGCGGCGGGGTATCGGTGCCGCCGGAGCGGGCGTGAACTCTTAGTGCGCGATGCCGAGAATGGAGTCGAGTTTCTTTTCCTTCGGCCCCGCGACATCGCCATCTACGTAAGCAACGGCGTGCTGGATCTGGGCATCACCGGACGCGACTTGCTGGCGGATAGCGATACCGCTGTGGAAGAATTGCTGCCCCTGCGTTTCGGCAAAGCGGCTTTTTATTACGCCGTTCCCAAAGACAGTTCGCTTACACCGGAGGGGATGGCCGGGCACCGCATCGCCACCTCGTATCCCAACCTCGTAGCGCAAGATTTAGCCCAGCGCGGCCTGGATGCACAGATCGTCCAGCTCGACGGCGCAGTGGAAATCTCGATCCAGCTTGGCGTAGCCGACGCCATCGCGGATGTGGTGCAGACGGGCCGTACGCTCGACGAAGCCGGGCTGATGACGGTCGGCAATCCCATTCTGCGCACCGAAGCCATTCTCGTGGCTCGCGATCCAGAGGTGGTTCAGCATAACGGCGTGCGGCTGTTCGTCGAACGCCTGCGTGGTATCATCGTCGCCCGCGAATATGTCATGGTAGAATACGATGTGCCTCAGCCGAGTCTGGACGCTGCCGTCGCCATCACACCCGGCATCGAATCGCCGACGGTGGCCCCGCTCAGCAAAGAGGGCTGGCTCGCCGTAAAAGCCATGGCGCGGCAAAAGGACATCAACCGCATCATGGATGCCCTGACGGAGATCGGCGCAAAAGGCATTCTGATTACGGATATTCGGACGTGCAGGATATGATGGTTTCTGGTTTTCGGTTCATGGTTCTTAGTTCCGTATCTTTCAACCAGAAACCATAAACCAGCAACTATAAACCAGTATGCGCTTCTTCCTCATCCTTCTGTTTATTGCTCTTGCAGCCTGCCAGCAACAGCCTCCACCACCCACGACCGTGACGCCTGCCACCCTTCAGGATTCGCTCGAAGCCCTCATCGCGCAGCACCCGGAGGCGACGGTGGCCGTGGCGATCCGCGATCTGCAAACGGGCACGACGCTTGATATCCTCGGTGACCGCCCATTCCATGCAGCCAGCACGATGAAAGTGCCGGTGATGATCGAAATCTACCGCCAGGCTGAAGCAGGCCGCTTCGCACTCGACGATCCCTTGCTGGTAAAGAATGCGTTTCGTTCCATTGTAGACAGCTCGGCGTTCAGCATCGAAGACGATTCGGACGATGCCATCTACGAGCGGCTGGGGCAAAAAATGTCGATCCGCGATCTCGTCTACCAGATGATTACGGTCTCTTCCAACCTGGCCACCAACCTGCTCATCGACTTCATCTCGGCAGATTCGGTACAGGCGACAAGTGAGCGATTGGGCACGACGACTATGCGGGTGCTGCGCGGTGTGGAGGACATCAAAGCCTACCGGCAGGGCCTCAGCAACAGCGCTACCGCCAACGACCTCGCCACATTGCTTAATGCGCTGCGTGAAGGTGAAGCTGTTTCCCCCGAAGCTGACAGTGCGATGGTTGCTGTATTGCTCGATCAGCAATTCAACGAGATGATTCCCTCCGGATTGCCTGCCGACGTCCGCACTGCCCACAAAACCGGCTGGATCACCGAGATCCACCACGATGCCGCGATTGTTTACCCGGCACAGGGAGAACCCTATGTGCTCGTCATCCTCACCGAAGGCATCCCGGAGCAGAGCGACTCTGCCACGCTGGGCGCAGAGATCGCGCGGCTTGTGCATCAGGCGCTGCGTTCCACGGCTAGCTAGGTGTTACCATTCGGTTATCCCGTCACAAAAGCCGAATCGTTGTGGAAACCAATGGCTCAATAACGGATACCAACCTCATTCTAATCTCTCTTTTCGCTTCTGCGAAATCCCTATGCACGTAGCCTTGAACACACCCGAGCTAAAACCCTGCCTGTGCGCTGCATGCAGGCGGTGGCTGGGGCTGCTTCAGCCGTACGAACGCACCGCTCCGGCAAAGGCTACGCTCTTCTCTGCTGTATAAGCATTCATCTTCGCGTGCCGCTCGGCGCGCCGGGCATCTCTCCAGATCGCGCCTTCAACATAGGCGGTTCTTCTGAATGGGATCCTGACAGGATACGAGCATCCTTTGCCGCTCCCGGTTTGCTCTTGCACGTCCTCCTTGATCTGTCCTCTGGTGCGTTCTATGGAACTGTCTATTCTGAATCTGCTCCTCGTTTTGCTTGTGGCCTGGCTCGCCGGGCAGGCTGCCACTCGTCTCGGCTATCCCTCGGTGCTGGGCGAACTGCTTGCCGGTATCGTGCTGGGGCCGCCGCTGCTTGGCCTGCTCCACGGCGGAGAAGCCCTGGCCCTGCTCGCCGAAGTCGGTATTTTGTTGATGATGCTCTACATCGGCATGGAGATCAATCCGAGTGGCCTCCAAAAAGCTTCGAAGGGCGGTTTCCTGGCAGCCATCGGCGGCTTTATCACGCCCTTTGTGTTGTGCTATCTGGTGGTGATCTGGGCCGGTGGTACGGTTCTCGCGGCCATCTTCGTGGGCGTCGCAGCAGGTGTCACCTCGCTGGCTACCAAGTCGCGCATCCTGGTGGATTTGAAGCTGCTCGACACCCGTGTGGCACATGTGATGATGGTGGGTGCGCTGATCGCTGACACGCTCTCGCTGATTATCTTTGCAGCGGTGCTCGGGGTGGCGGAGGCTGGTAGCGTGGATCTGGCGAGCCTTGGTGTGTTGCTCATACGTGTGATCGGCTTTTTTGCCATAGCTGCTCTGATTGGCTGGAAGGTGCTGCCGCTCTTTTTCAGCAGGGTTCAAAAGATGCAAGGCATCGGGCGGACCAGCCAGTTTACACTGGTGCTCATCGTGATGCTGCTCTTCGTTGAAGGAGCCGAACTCGTCGAAATGCATGGGATTCTGGGGGCGTTTCTCGCCGGATTGTTTCTCCAAGAGAGTGCATTGGGGCGCACTGAGGCCCGCGAGATGCGTCATCTGGTGCGCGACGCGTCGCTCGGCTTCCTGGCCCCTATCTTTTTCGTGACGGCAGGCTTTGCTGTCTCGCTTGATGTGTTCAGCACCAATCTTGGGTTGCTTGTTGCCATCGTCGGGCTAGCAACGGTAGGTAAAATTGTCGGGACGATGTTGTTCTACCTGCCAACCGGTCACGGCTGGCGTGAGGGACTGACTATCGGCGCGGGCATGAACGGGCGGGGCGCTGTTGAGATCATTGTGGCGCAGATTGGCCTGAGCATGGGCCTAATTTCGCAGGACATTTTCTCCATTCTCGTATTCATGGCCATCGCTACCACAGCGACGGTGCCGCTCTTTTTGAAATGGGGGGTGGCATGGTTGCGTCGGCGGGGTGAGCTAGTCAGTTCGGGTGATGAGAGGCAGGGCGTGCTGATCCTCGGTGCCGGGCCTACGGCACGGGCACTCGGCAGCATCCTCCAGCGCACGCAGCCCGTCTGGCTCGTCGATCGCAACCCGGAGCATTGCCTGCGCGCCCGCGACATGGATTTGCAGGTGGTTCAGGGTAATGCCCTCGACGAGGAAGTGCTGAGTCAGGCACAGGCAGCGCATGTTCGGCATTTCATCGCGCTGACAGAGAATGCTGAGGTTAATGTGTTGGCAGCGCAAACGGCCAAAACCGTGTTTCTCGTGCCGGAATTGCATGTTCTCAGCACCAGCCCGACGGGCGGCAATCTCGACATGCTTGATCACATCGGGGGTACGACGTTGTT
>DATGCC010000764.1:0-5756 GCA_035312345.1 Rhodothermales bacterium | reverse complement strand
AGCAAAATGGAAAAGAGCAAAACGCCAGTATTGGACAACTTTGGCCGCGACCTCACGAAGCTGGCCGAAGAAGGCAAGTTGGACCCCGTCATTGGCCGCGAACGAGAAATCGAGCGCGTGGCCCAGGTCCTGAGCCGACGCAAGAAGAACAACCCCGTGCTCATCGGGGAGCCAGGCGTCGGCAAGACGGCGATTGCCGAGGGCCTCGCTATGCGCATTGTGCAGCGCAAGGTCAGCCGTGTGCTCTACGACAAACGCATCGTGACACTCGACCTCGCCGCGCTCGTGGCTGGCACCAAGTACCGGGGCCAGTTCGAGGAACGCATGAAGGCCGTGATGAACGAGTTGGAGAAAAGCCCAGACGTCATCCTCTTCATCGACGAGTTGCATACCATCGTCGGCGCGGGTGGCGCATCGGGCTCGCTCGACGCTTCCAACATGTTCAAGCCGGCGCTGGCCCGTGGCGAAATCCAGAGCATCGGCGCGACGACGCTGGACGAATACCGCCAGTATATCGAGAAAGACGGCGCCCTCGACCGCCGCTTCCAGAAGATCATGGTTGACCCCTCCACGCCGGAGGAAACCATCGAGATTCTCAAACAGATCAAGGACAAGTACGAAGAGCACCATAACGTGCTCTACTCCGACGACGCCATCGAACTGGCCGTCAACCTCTCGGAGCGTTACATCACCGACCGCTTCCTCCCCGACAAAGCCATTGACGTGATCGACGAGGCTGGCGCGCGCGTCCACCTGAATAATATTCGGGTCCCGCAGGAAGTGCTCGACCTGGAGAAGCAGATCGAAGAGACGCGCGAAGAGAAAAACAGCGTGGTCAAAAACCAGCGCTTTGAGGAAGCCGCCCGCCTGCGCGACACCGAAAAGAAATTGCAGGAAGCCCTCGAAGAGGCCAAGCGCAACTGGGAGGCGAAGGCAGAGAACGAAGTCCACAACGTCTCGTCGCTCGACATCTCGCAGGTTGTGGCGATGATGACGGGCGTGCCGGTCGATAAGATTTCCGAGCCCGAGAGCCGCAAGCTCATGGAGATGGAAGCCCTCCTCACGGAGCGCGTCATCGGGCAGGACGAGCCGATCCAGAAGCTCTCCCGCGCCATCCGCCGCACCCGCGCCGGGTTGAAAGATCCGAAGCGTCCCATTGGTTCGTTCATCTTCCTCGGCCCCACCGGCGTTGGCAAGACCGAACTTGCGAAAGTGCTGACCGAGTACCTGTTCGACAGCCAGGACGCGCTCATCCGCATCGACATGAGCGAGTACATGGAGAAGTTCTCCGTGAGCCGCCTCGTCGGGGCTCCTCCCGGCTACGTCGGCTATGAAGAGGGCGGGCAGTTGACCGAGAAAGTGCGCCGCAAGCCGTATTCAGTGGTGCTGCTCGATGAGATCGAGAAAGCCCACCCGGATGTGTTCAACATCCTCCTACAGGTGCTGGACGACGGCATCCTGACCGATGGTCTGGGCCGCCGCGTGGACTTCCGCAACACGATCATCATCATGACCTCGAACATCGGGGCGCGGGACATCAAGAACCTGGGCAAGGGCATCGGCTTCTCGCAGAGCGAGACGACGTTCAACTATCAGACGATGAAGAGCACCGTAGAGGACGCCCTCAAGCGCGTCTTCAACCCGGAGTTCCTCAACCGCATCGACGATGTGATCGTGTTCCACCCGCTGGAGAAGTCGCACATCTACGAGATCATCGACATCATGGCGTCCGAACTCCTGACGCGGGCCGAGGGCATTGGCATTGAAGTCGATCTCTCCCGCTCGGCAAAGGATTTCCTGGTGGAAAAAGGCTACGACGCCAAGTTCGGTGCCCGTCCGCTACGCCGTGCCATCCAGAAATACGTCGAAGACCCGATGGCCGAAGCCATCCTCGGCAACAACCTCAAAGACGGCGACAAGATTGTCATTGAGCACGACGAGGAGAAGCCCGATGAACTGAGCTTCGAAACCAAGAAGGGCAAAAAGAAAAAAACGAAGGCCAAAGCCAAAAAGACCGAAGAAAAAGACGAGCCAGAAGCCGAAGCACCCGAAGAATCACCAGAGGCTGCTACAGAGGAAGAGACGGAATAGCCTAGCATTTTTGCCAGGACAAAAATGCTAAAAGGTTGAATAAGAACGCCCCGCCAACCTCATTGGGTAGCGGGGCGTTCTTTTGTTGCGCCTGTGCCATTAGCAAATGCTGCGGCTGTTTACTTCATCAGCACCATGCGCCGAGTCTCTACGAAGTCGCCTGCGGTGAGCCGGTAGAGGTACACGCCCGAAGGCAACGCCGAGGCGTCGAACGTGGCGCGGTGATGGCCTGCGTCCATCGCACCGTCCATGAGCCGGGCCACCTCACGGCCCAACGCATCGTAGACGACGAGGTGTACCTCGGCAGCTTCGGGCAAAGCGAAGCGGATCTCGGTCGAGGGATTGAACGGGTTGGGATAGTTGGCTGAGAGCGCGTAGTCCTTCGGCACGCTGGCGGCTATCGTAGCGTCCGTTGCATTCAGCGGTTCGTTCGCCGAGGCGATGCGGGCACCACTGCAAGCGTTGGGGCTATCCTCCTCTACGATGACGAATTGGGTCTCCGTGTCGGAATGCTGTTCGTTATCTGTAACGGTGAGGCGCACGCGAAGGTAGTTGGTGCTGGTGGGGGTGTAGACGAACTGCTGCGAGGGGCTTCCGCTGTGCCAGACGCCGCATTCGTCGGGGGGACCGAACAGGCTCCCGCCCCCGGCACCGCACTCGATGTAGTATTCCCACTCGTAGGAGGTATAGGGAGTCACACCACCGGAGGGATACGTCGTCCAGGATGCCGGATCGTCTTCGACAACGCAACTGGGACCGCTGATGGAGGCATCAATGGGTGCCGGTCGAAGCGCATGGTATGCATGGAGCCGACCATAGCCGAATTTACTATCAAAACCACTCAGACCTAGATCTGTAACAGTACCCTGCATGCGATCTCGGATCGCTGAGGGCGTATATGTGGGATCGTCGGAGAGCATCAGGGCTACGGTGCCAGCTACATGGGGAGCAGACATGGAGGTACCAGCCAGGTAGCCGTATTCCTGGGTGGTACTGCCCGTAAATGAATAGTTGGGGGTGGTAGAAAAATGTCATCAGCTCCAAACGGAGAGCCAGCGCCACCGGGCGCAGCCACGGTCAGTTCGGTCCCTTCACATGAATAGGTGGACCAGGCATCGTTATGATCGCTGGCAGCTACCGCGATGACATTGGAATAGGTGTCTGAATACGCTGCCGGATACTTGACGGAGCAACTGCTTTCTCCAGACTCCAGATTACCCCCGCTGGCGACAACGACAATGCCTTCATCACGGGCGTATTCGACGGCATCTTCAAGCACTTGAGAGGGGCTATCCGCACCCCCGCTATAATTGATCACGAGATCGACATTGTTGTTCACAGCGTAGTCTACCGCATACACCACACCGTCTTCGAAATCAGAGGCAAATCCCTCTCCATCCTCGTCGAAAACCTGGATAATAAGCAGCTTGCAGTCCCAACACACGCCCGAGACACCGGTCCCATTGTTCGTTTCCGCTGCGGCGATGCCTGCTACATGTGTGCCATGACTGTTTAGGTCCCGTACGCCTTCAAGATCTCCAACATAGTCCGGTCCCAAAATGATCTTGCCGGTGTCGTCGAGGTCGGGATGCGACAGATCCTGCTCATTCCACTGTCCGTTGCCATTGTCATCAAGCAGAGGGATGCCCGTGTCAAGCACGGCAACCACCACGTTGGAGCTACCCGTCGTGACATCCCAGGCCTCTGGCGCGCTGATGTCAGCACCGGCAGTGCCGCCCGGTGGCGATTGCGCCGTGTTGTCGAGCGACCAATGGTGGGCGAAGACGGCGGGGCTGGTGCCCTGGTAGTAGGGGTCGTTGGGCGTCTGTGCAGTTCGGGTGACAAGGTTGGGTTCAGCCACAGCGATGAGCGGGGATTGCTCCAGCGCCGAGATCATCGTAAAGATATCCTCGCCCGGCGGCACTTCGACCAGTCCCCAGCCGAGCTTATCGAAGGCATCAATGAGCTTTGCATCGAACGATTGCAAGAGCGGCGTCACCTGTGCCTTTCCAATGGCTGGTTCAAGCTTGACCGCGATTTCTTGGGCGGCGTACTTGACTTCTTGTCCCTTCCAGGTAGCGGTTTTGACCAGCTTGTCGCCGACTCGAACCTCCTGTGCGAAGCCGGGGACGGTGAAAATGAACGAGACGATGAGTAAGAAGATGAAGCGTTGTGTAGCGTTCTTGAGATACATAAACAGGGTACTGTGTGTAGGTGGTGGTGGAGTGGTAGTGATATCGATGTTGACCATTGCAGAGGCCAAACGAGAGAGGAAGTTGTGGTACAAGTGGAGATGTTGCTTTTCTGAAACCTGTTTGATGTTATTCGAGACGCATTCGGTACAGGCCATCAGATCCGAAGTAGAGGCGCTGGCCCTCATCGGCCAGCATCAGATCGCTGTAATAGTAACCATGGTCATGCTCATCGATGCCAATCCGCATCCAGAGCGGGCTGCCTGCCTCTCGTATGTATATGCCTTGTCCGTTCGGGGATGCATTAACGAGAAGTAGGGCATCGGTCTGTGGATTTTTTATGATCTGCCTGATCTTTTTTTCCACCGGTAGGCCCTCATTGAAGGCGTGCCAGGAGGAACCCGTATCCACGCTCTTCATCACCCCCCGATCTCCGAAGGCGGCATAGATCACAGAGGAGGCTTCTGGATCCACTAAAAGATCTATTGATTCATTGGTCTCTTGCAACAGGATCGACCACGTCTGACCACCATCGGTGCTCTTGTACAGATCGCCGAAGAAATTGGTCGAGGCATAGAGGACTTCCGTATCGCTCGGATCAATCGCCAGGCTAATCACCCCATTGCTCAGACGCCTGTTCTCTGGGTCGAGCACCGTCCAGCTAGCACCGCCATCGGTGCTCTTGTAAAGCGAACCACCATGAAAACCGCTCGTACCCGCGTAGAGCACCTCCGGATGGGCAGGGTCTATCACCAGGCTAGTCACGCGCCGCTCTGGATCCAGGCCGATCCCCTCCGAAATGTCCGTCCAGGTGTGGCCGTGATCGGTGCTCTTGAGGATGCCATAGGGCACGGCATAGATCGTCGCCGGATCGTGCGGATCGAACTGGATGTCGAGATAGCTGCCGCCGGTGCGCAGGGTGTCCCACGAGGCACCACAGTCGATGCTTTTGAAGAGCTTGCCCTCAAGCCCAGCGCTGAAGTTGAAGCTACTCCCGGCATAGAGCACGTTCGGCTTGCTCGGATGCACCGCCAGGGCTTTGATGCGGTCAATGTTATCGGCCTGCAGGCCCACGAACTCCCATGTGCTCAGAGATTGCTGCGGACATTCCACGAGCGGGTCTTCACCGGGGGGCGGTTCATCGATAGGGGTGGTACTGTCGCAGGCTGCGCACACTACCAGCAATATTCCCGCTATGATAAGGTTGATAAATAATGAGGAGCGGGGTGACTTCATACAAACGTCCTTTCGGGTACTGATCGTTTTTATTTTCCTGCTCCTTGTAAGGGCAATAAGGAGGGGGCGTTCCCATAAAGCTGGGGCTTCATCCTATTTAGGACTTACGCAGTTGGGTTGAGAATATAGGCTGGATCGGCCAGATACCGTCTTACTGCTTCTCGTATGATCGACAGTTTCGACTCGTAGAAACTCACCGCCTCACGCAAACGATGCACCTCCAGACGCAGATACGCC
>DATGCC010000763.1:0-4034 GCA_035312345.1 Rhodothermales bacterium | reverse complement strand
TTGCGCTGGCCGAGTCCGGGCAGATGGAGATCATCCAGCAATCACTGATGGATGACCAGGGGAATCTGATACGCGAGAACGCCCAGGCAGCCTTCCCGCTGCTGGTGGCGCATATCCTGCCCGTTGGTATACGCGGCATTGTGGTGGCAGGTCTGCTGGCGGCGCTGATGAGTTCGCTGGCAGGCGTCTTCAACGCGTCCTCCACGCTCTTCACGATGGACTTCTACAGCCGCTTGCGCCCCGAGTCGTCGGAGCAGCATCTGGTCTGGATGGGGCGCGTCGCTACCGTCGTGATGGTCATCATCGGGCTGGCGTGGATCCCGGTTATTCAGGGCGGACGCGGGCTGTACGACTATTTGCAGGGCGTACAGGCGTATCTGGCCCCGCCCATCTTCGTTGTCTTCTTCCTGGGCATCTTCAACAAGCGGCTGAATAAGCAAGGCTGTCTGGCAGCCCTCATCATCGGTTTTGCGCTGGGTCTGTTCCGGCTGATTGTCGATACACCCGTGTCGCTGATGGATGACTTTGCGTATGCGGAAGGGTCGTTCCTGTGGGTGATTAACAACATCTTCTTCCAGTACTACAGCCTCGCCATCACCCTTATTTGCATTATCGTGATGGTCGGCGTCAGCTACATGACACCCGCGCCGGCCTATGAGAAGATCAGCGGCCTGACGTATGGCACCTTGACGGCGGAAGATCGTGCAGAATCCCGCGCTAGTTGGAACTGGCGCGATGTGGCCTCGACCGTGCTCGTACTGGCCCTGATTCTGGCGGCGTACCTGTACTTCACCGGGTAATACTACCAAAGCTACTTCCTAACAAAGCGGTTTCCACCATCCCCGTCGTCTGGAGATAGATTGCACGCGGGCAGGCACGGTTACGACCATGCCCTGCCAGGGAAGAGGACTGTATCTATGACACAGGCAGCATAGAAAATGCTGTTCGGTTTGCTGGTCATTCTGATAGCTGTTTCCGGTAAGATGATGCTTCATCGCATACCATCACACGTGGCACACAAAATCTCCTGGACAGGTGAGAACGTGCTCGGCTTCTCAATCGCTGTTGGGTCATAGGCTTGTGTAGAGGGGCTTTTGGAGAAGGTACGATGGACAACTGAGACAAGCCGCATCATCGCCATTCATCCAATAAATCAGATGTGCTACGATCCGTTTCCTTCAACCTGGATGGAGCGCAGATATTCGATTAGCAGGTTGATGCGTTGCTCGATCTCTTCTTCGTTCTGCGGGGCACTCTCTGTGGTCCGCCAGGCGTTGCCCCAGATGGGCATCTCGCGCGTTCCGTGGGCAGGTACCTCGTCGCGTCCGTCGATCATGTAGTAAAGGGTGTCTACCGGAAAGGTGCCTCCATATCGCTGTTGTATCTGGGTGAGATCGGGTGGGGGAATGGTGAGCAACGAGGCTACGGGGCCGTCGCCTTTGGCCGCGGGGCCGTGGCAACTCGCGCAGTATGTTTCATAGAGTTCCCTTCCACTGACCATATAGTTAGTGGCGAGGCTGTCTGAGGGGGAGCCTGTTTCGGCCACGCCGTCTGACACAGATTCTGTTTCTTCTACGCAGCCGACAAAGCCCACGAGAACAGCTATCAGCATCACGACGAGGGACAGGGCAAGATGAGGGGAGGTAGTAGCCTGGTTATTTTTCATGGTCCTTCTTTACTGATTACGGGGTAGAAGAGTGATGGCGCTCCACTTGGGCCACGATCTGAAACTACAGATCTGGTCCATTAAGCGACAATATACTCTTCTCGCATACTACATGCTTTGTCGGGGTTGTCAGCGGTGTCCGTTGGCGTGGGGAGCATGGCCTTGGGCTTGCTTGAGTTTCACATCCAGGTGGCGAATGAGCTGCTGGGTACTCGTCAGGATGAGGTCGGCCAGGTGTGCCTGCTCCGGGTCAATGCATTGGGTCAGGGCGTCGGCCAGCCCCGCGATGGCGGCGAGCGGGCTGCGGATCTCCTGCGCCAGTTCGCCGAGGAAAGCACTTTCCTCTGGATTCTGCTGGGGGACATCGCCTTCCATCCACCGAATGGCACGTTGGACCAGTTCGGTGTTATGCGCCAGGCTGAGTTTCTCTTTGATCCGGGCACGGTAGCTCTCGACGGTTTTGGGGCTGATGCCCATCGCCTCGGCAATTTCCTGCGTCGAGTGTCCATAGCCGATATGTTCAAACACCTCTAATTCACGGTCGCTCAGGCCCTCCGGTGTGTCTTCCTCATCAAGTTCTACAATGAGCAGGTACTTGACGTTGTCCCGCTCATCAAGCAGCGGAAGACAAAGCCATCGGTAGCGCCGTGCGGTATTGTTTTCATCGCGGACCGTCTCCAGGTGAAAGCGTGCGCGCCCCTGTCGCACGACCTCCGCGCAGGTCTCCTTTAGCTCATGCTGTGGTTGAGTATCGGGGAGAAGCGCGGATGCAGGTTTCCCTGACGCCGCATCACCGCGCCACAGCGGATGGTGCCGATGGGCTTCATTGCGGTACACGAACTGCCCTCCCGTGTCTACCAGCGCGGCAGGAAACGGAAGCAGGTCCAGCATGCCGACGTAAGGGAGATGTTTAGCGTGTTCGACCACGAAAAACCTTCCGGCAGAAGCGGTTTAGGAATCGCTTCTGGTCCTTTGTTGGAATGTTGTTCCACAACGTAAGGGTGTGGACTTGCCGGTTAATCTAAACGCGATAGGGCCGATTCCCCGGCGGCAGCGCACCCATGCCGATGGCAGACAAGTGCTGAGCATGCTGTGGGAAAAATCCCTACGGTGACGTGCGAAGGACGAATGGCGAGGGACGAAGTACGAATGGAGAAAGGCGAATTTCGAGTTGCAAAGGGTGAAGATGAGGGCATGTTGTTCGACCTGCGTACGTCGACCTTTCATGCGTCGCTCTCTACCCACTGGACGGCGCGGCGGATGAGTTCGGTGTTGTGCTCCACGGCCAGCTTCTCTTTGATGCGCGAGCGATAGCTCTCGACCGTTTTGGGACTGATGAGCATCGCCTCGGCGATTTCTTCGGTGGTGCGTCCGTGCCCGAGGTGCTCGAAGACTTCCAACTCACGGTCGCTCAAGCCCTCCAGGGGCGATTGGCCTTTGTCCAGATGCCCTCCTGCGAAATGCAGCAGAATCTTTTCGCTGACTTCCTCACTGACGTAGATGCCCCCCCGTAGCACACGGCGCACCGCTTTTACGATGATGGTGTCGGCTTCGGCTTTCATGACGTAGCCTTTGGCTCCGGCCTTGAGTGCCCGGTCGGCGTAGAGTGATTCGTCATGCATCGAGACGACGAGGATGGGCAGGTCGGGCAGTTCGGTCTGAAGGGTTTTGATCAGTTCCAGCCCGCCCATCCCGCTGCCGAGGGTGAGGTCCGAGATCACGAGATCGGGTTGGGTATTTCGGATCTTGTCGAGCGCTTCCAGACCCTCGCCTGCTTCGCCGCAGACCTCCAGGTCCATTTCTTCGCGGATGATGTTTGCATAGCCCCGGCGCATGACCGGATGGTCGTCAACAATAAAGATGCGATTCATGGGGTGGTGTCTTTGAGAGCCGCCACAGAGGCGGGCGTCTTGTTTTCGTTGAGTGGAAGCAGGCACAAGGCACGGGTGCCGCCGCTGGGGGCTGCCTCCAGCTTGAAGGTCGCGCCGATGAGGTGCGCCCGGTGCTGCATCACGCGGCGTCCGATGCCTTCCCTGTTTTCCAGGGAAGCAGGCAGGCCCTGGCCGTCATCTTCTACGGTGAGCACGATGGAGGGGGCCTTATACGCCAGACGGATCCAGATGTGTTCGGCCTTTGCATGTTTGAGCGCATTGTTAACGGCCTCCTGCGCAATGCGGTAGAGGTGGAGCGTCGTCTCGGCATCCTGTGGCGGTATGTCGCCTTCGCTTTGAAACAGGCAGGGGACGTCAGAGAGCTTGTGCATGTTGGCCGCCAGCTCTCGAAGTGCCGTCTGCAAACCCTGATCGGATACCTTGATCGGGTTGAGGCCCCGCGAGAGCAGACGCGCCTGCTGGGCTCCTTCCTGCAC
>DATGCC010000762.1:0-3277 GCA_035312345.1 Rhodothermales bacterium | reverse complement strand
AGAGGGCGTGGAGCGCTGCCTCGATCAGGCAGGCATTGCCTTCATCTTCGCGCCGTTTTTCCATCCGGCCATGCGATTCGTGATGCCTGTGCGCAAAGCGCTCGGTGTACGGACCTTCTTCAACATTCTTGGCCCGCTGTGTAACCCGGCCGGCGTGCGGCGGCAACTCGTGGGAGCCTTCACCGTGCCCGTCGCTGAACGCATGGCAGGCATCCTCGCTGAGTTGGACGCTGCGCATGTCATCACCGTTCATGCCGACGATGGCCTCGACGAGATCTCGCTGGCGGCCAACACAAGTGCTTTCGAGTACCACCCTGACGTGGCGAACGATACTCCTTTGACGTATATCATTGAGCCAGAACAGCACGGCCTGGGACGCACCACGCTGAATGCGCTGCAAGGCGGCACTGCTAAGGACAACGCCGCTATCTTGCGTGGTATTTACGAGGGCCACCCCGGGCCGCATCGCGACGTGGTGATCATCAACGCGGCTTACGCACTCCACACCAGCAGTACCTTCGATGATCTCGACGCGTGCTTCACCGCCGCCTGCGAAAGCATAGACTCCGGTGCAGCCCTGGCCTCCCTCACGCGCCTCGTCGAAGTATCCAACAGATGAGACTATGAATCTGGGAATCGTAGGGCTTGGATTCACCATCCCATAGCCTCCCAGATTCATAGTCTCATAGACTCCTACTAATTTGTCTATCCTTGACCGCATCATAGAAGACACGCGGGCGTTGGTAGCGCGGCGGAAGCAGACCGTCCCGGCGCGGGTGCTGGACGACCGGATTGCGCTGGCTGCACCCACACGGTCATTGGATGTGGCGTTGCGGCAAGAGACGTTGGCGGTGCTGGCGGAGATCAAGAAGGCCTCACCTTCGCAGGGCGTGATCCGGGCAGATTTTGACGTGGCTGACCTCGCACAGCAATACGAAAACCACGGCGCAGCGGCGGTCTCTATCCTTACTGAGCCGCTGCATTTTCAGGGCACGCTTGACAACCTCGAACTCGCCCGCCAGACTATTGATCTGCCGCTGCTGCGCAAGGACTTCGTCATCGACCCCTACCAGTTGCTCGAAGCCCGTGCGTATGGAGCCGATGCCGTGCTCCTGATCGCCGCCGTGCTGGACCGGCAGCAGCTTCATGACATGCACCAGGCCGCCCACGACCTCGGGCTGGATTGCCTAGTCGAGGTCTACGAGATGCATGAACTGGATCGTATTGACTTTGACCATGTGGGCATCCTGGGCGTCAACAATCGGGACCTTCGTACGTTCGAGGTGGACATCAACCACTCACTGCGTGTCTTCGAGCAGGCGCCGCACGAGGTAGTGCGTATCTCTGAAAGCGGCCTAAAAACCGCCGCCGACCTCGCCCACTTGCGCCGTCACGGCGTGGATGCCGTACTGATCGGGGAAACCTTCATGCGGGCACCGCACCCCGGCCAGCACCTCGCTAGCCTGAAAGCTGAAGTGGCCTGGCTGCTTGAGAAATCAGAAAACGTAAAACGTAAAACGTAAGGGTGTTGATAGCACGGCGGTAGGGCAAAGCTCCTATACGTTTTACGTTTTACGTTTCTCACGCCAACCGTCGTAAAAAGCATACCCTCGACATTCAGAACCTGCTCCCCATAATCTCCCATGTCCATCAAAGTCAAAATCTGCGGCATTACCAGCCTGGAAGATGCCCGGTTTGCCGCCGGAGCTGGAGCTGATTTCCTTGGCTTCATCCAGTACATGGGCAGTCCTCGCTATATCACGCCGCAGGCCGCAAAAGCCATCATCGACTGGGTGTATGGCTCGGAAAGCGTCGGCGTTTTTGTGAATGAGGATGCCGATACCATCAACCAGGTGGCGGAAGCAGCGGGCTTCGACCTCGTGCAGCTACACGGCGACGAATCGCCTGAGGTATGCGCGGCGGTTGCACCGCCTGTCATCAAAGCCATTCGCGTAGCTCCCGACGACACCGCAGTGACGTTGCGTGCTCGCATGGAGCCGTATCGTCCCCATGTGCCGTACTTCCTGCTCGACACGCACCACGCCGATCTCTGGGGTGGCACGGGAGAACCCTTCGACTGGCAACAGGCCCACGCCCTCACCGACGATTTTCCCATCCTGCTCGCAGGTGGCATCAACGCCGAGAACGTCGAGCAGGCCATCCGCACGGTGCAGCCGTTGGGTGTGGATCTGTCGAGCAGCCTTGAAGAAGCGCCGGGGCGCAAAGACTTCGACAAGCTGACGGCCTTTTTTGATGTGTTCAATGCGTTGCGCGAAGACCTGGTAGAAAATCAGTAGACACCATGATGATTGCTTCTTCCTCTCGAACACAGTACGCCGCGCCCGACGCCACCGGCCACTTTGGCCCGTATGGCGGCAGCTTTGTCCCTGAAATCCTGATTCCCGCACTCGTTGAGCTCCGCACTGCCTTCGCCGAGGCATGGGCCGACGAGGACTTCAAACGCGAATACCACGCCCTGCTGCGCGACTACGTAGGTCGCCCTACCCCGTTGACGCTGGCGAACCGGCTGACGGACGAACTCGGGGGGCCAACTATCTACTTGAAGCGAGAGGATCTCTGCCACACGGGCGCGCACAAGGTCAACAATACCATCGGGCAGATTTTGCTGGCGCGGCGCATGGGCAAAACGCGCATCATCGCCGAGACCGGAGCCGGGCAGCATGGCGTCGCCACGGCCACCGTCTGCGCCAAGTTCGGGGTGCCGTGCGTGGTGTACATGGGCGCGGAGGACATGGACCGGCAGCACCTCAACGTCCAGCGAATGCAGTTACTTGGAGCCGAGGTGCGCCCCGCCACCAGCGGCAGCCAGACGCTCAAAGATGCTACCAACGAAGCCATCCGCGACTGGGTAACCAACGTAAACGACACGTTTTACATCATCGGCTCAGTCGTCGGTCCGCATCCGTATCCGAAGATGGTACGCGAGTTTCACCGCGTCATTGGAGAGGAGACACGGCAGCAATTGTTGAACATAGAAGGTCGTGAGACGCCCGACGCCGTGGTGGCCTGCGTGGGCGGCGGCTCTAATGCAATGGGCCTGTTCTATCCGTACATCAACGACCTGGATGTTAAGCTCTATGGCGTAGAAGCCGCCGGCGAAGGACTTGACAGCCGCCACGCCGCCACCCTCACGCTTGGGTCCCCCGGCATCTTGCATGGCGCGATGAGCTACCTATTGCAAGACAACGCCGGGCAGGTGCAACTCGCGCATTCCATCTCGGCAGGGCTCGACTATCCCGGCGTCGGTCCCGAGCAC
>DATGCC010000761.1:0-3070 GCA_035312345.1 Rhodothermales bacterium | reverse complement strand
GCAACAGGCCGAGGGAAGTGGTCCACCGGGTGAAGTGATGGACGCGGACGGACGGTTGGTAGTGGCCTGTGGCGAACGGGCCGTCGATATCCTGGAAGTGCAGCAGCAGGGCCGCCGCCGCATGGAAGCCATCGATTTTCTGAACGGCTATGCGCTGGAATCAGGGGAGCGGCTTACCTGAGGATTGGATGGGAGCGCCTAAAACGGCATCATGTAACCGCAACGTGGATTTTGCGGCTTGCAGTTGGCTTGAGGGAGGTCCAACTTGTTATGCTATTTCTCCAACGAGCCTCCGCCCGATCATGATGCAAGAGACCACCGCTGCCGCCGATACAACCCAGGCTGCGGCGGCGCAGGCCCTGGATAATCCTTTGGAAACCATCCTCAATAAGCTGGAAAGCTGGGGAGCAGGTTTCATTGAACTGCTGCCGAATCTGGTGGTAGCTGTCATTATCGTCGTCCTGTTCTGGCTGGTGGCTCGGCTGGGGCGCAAGCTGGTACGGCGCGGGATGGACCGCCTGTCGTCCTACACCCAACTCAACAAATTGCTCAGCACCACGGCGTATGTCGCCATCCTCGCCGCCGGGGTTTTCATTGCATTGGGTGTTCTCGGTCTCGATCAAACGGTGGCGGCGTTGCTGGGTGGAGCCGGGATCATCGGGTTGGCGCTGGCCTTCGCATTTCAGGACATCGCAGGCAACTTTATGTCCGGCATCCTGCTCTCTATTCGGCGGCCTTTCCGTGAGGGCGATATCATTGAGACCAACGATTTTTTTGGCGTCGTCGATGAAATCACGCTGCGGTCTACACAGATGCGGACGTTCCAGGGGCAGTTCGTGATTATTCCCAACAGCAGCGTCTTTCAGAATCCGCTCAAAAACTACAGCCGCCTCGGCAAGCGACGTGTCGATCTGCGGTGCGGCGTGGCCTACGGGGACGATCTGGATAAGGCCGAACGGCTCGCCATCGAAGCTATCGAAGGCCTCGAATACCGTGATACCAGCCAAGCGGTGGCGCTCTTCTACGAGGAGTTTGGCGGCAGTTCGATCAACTTCGTCATCGCGTTCTGGATCGACTTCCACAAGCAGCCCGATTTTCTCAAGGCGCAGAGCGATGGCATCAAGCGCATCAAGCGGGCCTTTGACGAGGGTGGTATTACCATTCCCTTCCCCATTCGTACCCTCGACTTCGGCGTCGTTGGTGGGGTTAATCTAAATGAAGTCTTGCCACAGCAAATGTATGAGGCTAATGGTATGGGAAAGGGAGAGAGGGGGGGATAGTGGATAGGATTTGAGAAGTAAGGATCAAAGATTGAAGATCGATACCACATCTCTTTTTCTATTCTCCATCTACAATCTTTTCGAACAGCGAATAGCACCAAACAAGGCAACGCCGCCAGCGCAAGCCCGCTCCTTTTCTTCCCCTCACCCTTTCTCAACGTGGTCCAAAGCGGTAAAGTAGGGCGGGCAGCAAGAGCAGATTAGCCACCATCGCCATGCCGAGCGTGAGAGCAGTGAGCGCGCCCATATTGACCGTGCCGCCGAAGCTGGAGAGCGTGAAGGCGAGGAAGCCACCCATCAGCACGACGGAGGTGAACAGGATGGCTTTGCCCGTCTCGCGCAACGTCGCTGCCACCGATGCTTCTAGCGGCTCGCCCGCGTTGCGGTGCAGGCGGTATTTGGCGAGGAAGTGGATGGTGCTGTCCACCGCGATGCCGAAGGCGATGGAGAAGATCAGTGCTGTGGAGGGTTTCAGGATGACGCCCGTAAAACCCATCGCGCCGCCAACGACGACCAGCGGGATGAGGTTGGGCACGATGCTGATGAGCATCAGCCGCGCCGACCGAAACAGCAGCGCCATCAGCACCGAAATGACGACCAGTGCCACAGCGAGGCTCACAATCAGGTTGGTCACCAGGTTTTCGCCCGAGCGGGTGGCCCGGATGGCCGTGCCGGTGACGTAGCTGTCGAAGTCGGTTGTTGGGAAAATCCGCCGCGTTTCGGCCAGCACGGTGTCGGCCAGGGCATTCATCCGCGTGGTGCCGATGTCTGTCACGCCCAGGTACACCCGCGTCACGCTGAAGGTGGAGTCCACAAAGATGGGCAGGTTGCTGACGAACGAGCTTTTGCCTTTTTGGTCCAGAAACCCTTGCAGCGAGGTTTGCAGAAAAGGCAATTCGTAGGAAGAGGGCAGGCGGTACGTCGCGGGGTTGCCGCCGAAATAGGCCTGATTCGCCAGCTTCACAAGGTCGCTGATGGCAAGTGAGGTCCCCACCGGCTCCAGATCCTGCAACGTCCGTTCTAATTTTTCGACGCGGCGCAGGTTGGGGAGCGCTCGAAACTGCCCAGCCTTTTTCGATTCGATGACCACTTCCATGGGGAGCACGCCGCCGAAGGCTTGCTCGAACACCGCCAGATCCTGCCGGAGCGGGTCGTCTTCATAGAAATCGGAGAAGACATAGAGATCAGACGAAATGCGTGTGATGCCGACGATGCCGAGTAGCACCAGCACGCCGGATCCGACGAGCACCCCGATGCTGTGCCGCTTGGTGAACCCGGCCAGTTTGCCAAAGAACCACGCCATGCCGCCATGGGTGGCGAGCGGTGTCTGACTGCGTGTTGAGGGACGATACGCTACAAACGCGATCGGTGTCAGCGTGATGGAGAGGACGTAGAGTAGCATGATGCCGACCGCCGCCATCAAGCCGAACCGTGAGAGCAAGGCTGATCCTGATAGCGTTAACACCCCGAAGCCGATGGCCGTCGTCAGGCATGTCAAAAATGTAGCCAGTCCCACTGTGCGGATCATTTCTACGAGGGCTGTTTCAGCGTCGCCGAGGGTCTGATACTGGTCGATGAACTTGGTGCAGAGGTGGATGACATTCGCCATGCCGATAATCACCAGCAGCGCTGGCAGCACCGACGAGACGATATTGAGCCGCTGATCGAAGAGGGCCATCAGGCCAAGTGTCCACAGAATGCCGAGGCCCACGATGAGTGTCGGTAAAGTGACAGCGCGCCAACTGCCAAAGGTGAGATAGAGCACGACGAGGGAGATGAGCAGGGCCAGC
>DATGCC010000760.1:0-15354 GCA_035312345.1 Rhodothermales bacterium | reverse complement strand
CCGCGCACAGCGACGCTCGGGGCCGTGCTCTATTTCCCTATCATCCTAAACATCTGGATCATCACCCTCTCGCTGCATTTTCGCGGCACCTGGGTCATCACCAGCCTGATGCTGCTGGCCTGTGTCTATTTGCTCTGCTGGGATTATGACCGGCTGAAAGGATTGTGGATACGGCAGCCTGAACCAGTGATCTCTGTGTAACAGCGGGAACGGATGGGGCAGGCTCCGATTTTGCTATATTGCGGATGCCTCGATTTTATTCAACCCATCGACCTGCCATGAAAACCAGCTTTTATGTTTGCCTTGTTGCCTGCTTCGCTTTCGTAGCCGGGGGATGCACCTCCGACGCACCCGATGACACGGAACCGGAAGGCGTGACCGCGCTGACGCCAGCCATGACCTCCCAAGATTCCGGTAGCGAGGTATTGTTCATCGGCCTCAGTCCAGTGGATGAAAACGTGGTGTGGGCCAGCGGTACGCAGGGGACCTTTGCCCGGACCACCGATGGCGGTGCAACCTGGAAGACCGGCATTGTGCCAGATGCCGACACGCTCCAGTTCCGCGATGTCCATGCGGTGGACGCCAACACAGCCTACCTGCTAAGCATCGGCTCTGGCGAAAGCTCGCGCATCTATAAAACTACCAATGGCGGGCAAAGCTGGACGCTCCAGTTCACGAACGAAGAACCCGACGGTTTTTTCGACTGCATGGATTTCTGGGACGCCAACAGCGGCATGGCGTTCAGCGACTCGATAGACGGTGCCTTCCTCATCATCACCACCGACGATGGCGGGCAGACGTGGACGCGCATCCCGGTGGAAAACCTGCCGCCTGCTACGGAGGGCGAGGGGAGCTTTGCCGCCAGCGGTACCTGCCTCGTGGCGCATGGTGATAGCACAGCCTGGATCGGGACGGGAGCGAGCACGGCAGCGCGGGTGCTCAAAACCACGGATCGTGGGCAAACCTGGACGGTTACGGAAACACCGATCGTTGGCGGGACGCCCACCACCGGCATTGCCTCGCTTACCTTTCGCGACGCCAACCACGGCACCGCGATGGGCGGCGACATCGGCGCGCCGAATGAGCATACCGACAATGTAGCCGTCACCAACGACGGCGGCATGACATGGACCCTGGCCGGGCGGCCTCAATTTAGCGGAGCCGTCTATGGCTCGGCCTTTGTACCTGATCTGCCCACGCCGACACTCGTAGCCGTTGGCCCGAAAGGGGTCGATTATTCAACAGACAACGGAGCCACCTGGGCACGGCTCGACACGCTGGAGCACTGGACCGTCGCCTTCGTCGGGCCGCAGGCAGGCTGGGCCGCCGGTCCCGATGGGCGCATTACGAAGATTGAGATGTACGGACAGGGTGAGGAATGATGAGTCTAGGAGCCTGAGAGTCAATGAGGCTAAGAGTTGGCATAGACTCATCGTTTCATAGATTCGTAGGCTCATTCTTCTCCCTTTTTGGGGCCTTTCTTCTCCTGCTTCTTTTGCTTCTTGGCGGCTTTTTTCTTTTCCTCTTCTGCCGGGTCGAAGAGCATGCCGGTGCAGAGGCAGATTTTACGTTGGGTACGGGTGAGGACGTCGTAGTTGGGGCAACTCTGGCAGCCGTTCCAGAAGACGTCGTCGGTGGTGAGCTCGGAAAAGGTGACCGGCTCGTAGCCCAACTCGGAGTTGATTCGCATCACGGCGAGGCTGGTGGTGATGCCAAAGAGCTTGGCGTCCGGGTACTTCTGACGCGACAGTTCAAACGCCCGGCGCTTGATACGTTTGGCGAGGCCCATCTTGCGAAACTGCGACGCGACGATCAGGCCCGAGTTGGCGACGTATTTATTGTGCGACCACGTTTCGATGTAGCAAAACCCGGCCAGTTCCTCGCGGTGCAATGCGATAATGGCTTTGCCTTCTTCCATCTTCGAACGGATGTAGGCAGGGTCTCGCTTGGCGATGCCGGTGCCGCGGGCTTTGGCCGCTTCCTCGATCAATTGACAGATAGCCGCGTCGTACGAGAAATGCTCAGGTCCAGCGATCTGGACGGTAAAATCCATGGTGAGGAGCTTCTTGGGTTCATCGGTGTGCCTTTCAGGAGGGACACCTGGCTCGGCAGGGTGATCCACACTAAAGCGCAATAGCGCAGGGAGTTTCGATTTCGGATTTCGGATTTCGGATTTTCGATTAGGTGCCCGTCTGAGACAATCCCAAATTCCCAATCCAAAATCCAAATTCCCAAACCCAGCATTTTGTACCTTCATTTGTTGTAACAACCAGTCGGGCCTTTGCCATTTTGCAATTATGAAGCTGTCAACCCTTATCAAGCAGGAGCGCTTTAGGAGCCCCAGCCAGGAGGCGATGCTCAACCTCATCGTGACGAGTTCCTGGATCATGAACGAACTGGCGACGACCATGGCTCCGTATGGCATCACGCCCGCGCAGTACAACGTGCTGCGCATCTTGCAGGGAAGTGCCCCTCAAACGCTTTCGTGCAGCGAACTGGGCGAACGACTGCTCGACCGTACACCCGATGTCACGCGGCTGCTCAACAGGCTCCAGCGCAGCGGGCTCATCCGGCGCGAGCGGGCCGAGCACGACCGCCGCATCGTAGAAGTAGGGATCACAGAGAAAGGGCAGGCCTTGATCGAACGGATGGAAGAAGAGATGCAGGCCACCGAATGTCGCCTGATGGAGCACCTCTCGGCCCAAGAACTGACCGACCTCAGTCAGCTGCTCGACCGCCTGCGCACCGACCAGACGGTTTGAAAGTTGCTGGTTCGTGGTTACTGGTTTTTGGTTGCTAGTTTCTGGTTATTCTGTTTTCAACCATCAACCAGTAACCCACATGGAACCAATTCTCACTGTGCTGCGCGAAGGGGCACCGACGCGATCTGAGCGGGTGTTTATGCTGTTGGCAGGTATCTTTCTGGGGGCGCTGGTGATGACCAACGCCATCGCCGGGAAATTCTTTGTGCTGTTCGGGCAGGAGCTTTCGTGCGGCATTATCGCCTACCCGGTTACCTTTCTTGCCACCGACCTGATCTCGGAACTCTTCGGGCAGAAGCGGGCCAATCTGGTGGTGAAAGTCGGCTTTGTGGTAAGTGTGTTTGTGACATTCGTCGTATGGATTGCTACCCAGGCTCCTATCTACGAACGCTCGCCCGTAGATGAGGCGTCGTTCAACATCGTCTTTGGCCTGCTGCCGGGCATTGTTTTTGGCTCGATGATCGCCTACCTCACGGCCCAGCTTTTCGATGTTCACATCTTCGAGTTCTGGCGGCGGCTAACCAATGGACGCCACCTCTGGCTCCGCAACAACGGCTCCACCATCATCAGCCAACTCATCGATACAGTGCTGGTGGTCACCATCGCGCTGGTCATCTGGCCCAATGTAGACGGCAACAATGCGACAACAGCCATCGAGTGGGGCACCTGGCGCGGCATCGTGATAGGGCAGTATTTCTTTAAGATGGGCATTGCCCTGCTCGACACGCCGTTTTTCTACCTCGGCACCCACTACCTACGGCGCTGGATTGCCGAAGGCGAACGCTCCCACCTGATGCAGGCATAGCCTGAGCATGGCGGGCAACTTAAGCAGGCGCATACATCTGTTACGGAAAAGTGAAGATTCGTTCCTGCATTATAAAGCCCTGTGTACGAGGACGATAAAGAAAGCGGGATGTGTTTTTCTTCATCAAGTGCAGGGGATATGGCTCGGTTTCTTGTTTTTCTCGTGGTTGTGGGCACCACCTCACTGGTCATGTATAATACCAAGCCTACCGAGGTTGATTACCTGGATCTGCTACACCGGCGTGCAACGGTCGTTGCGCCGGTGGAAGGCGATGCCTTTTTGCGGGTACACAGCGAAGATCCCATAGATGAAATGGTAGCCACCCAGTCGCCGATGATATTGTATGAGCAGACCCGTGTCGATGATTACTATCTGGCGACGATCTTTACCACGGAGTACCGGCCGCCGGGCTACCCGGTGCGCCGTGTGCGGACCTATGGCTTCGCCTCCAAACTTATCTCTTTCCGCGACTATTAGGCAGATATATGGGGTATTACAGAATGCCCCTGTTTTTACCCTTTTTATTGTGCTGTACAAGGGGGATATTGCGGGCACTTTTCTTGTTCCCCCACTTGCCCTCATCCCCTGCTTATGTGGCTTTTCAGGCCGTTCGTCGCTGCACGCACGCTGCTTGTGCTCAGTCTGTGGTTATTGGTATCGGTTGTGCCGGTCGCAGCGCAGCCCTTTAATTTTACCTACATCGAAAACGACCTTGAGTTCAGCTATGGCGGGCTCGGCTATGCAGATGTAGACCGGGACGGTCATTTTGATCTCGTGATAGGAGGCAACACGAGCGGTGTTGCGCCTTATCGGCCCACCTCCTTTGTCGCAAAAAGCCTGCCGCAAGAAGTGCGTTCGGGGCAACCCTATCAGGCTTTTGAACGCACCAACCTGACGACAACCTTCTGGCACAACACCGTGGGCTGGACCGACTTTGACGGTGATGGGGATCTGGACTTCCTCATGACCGGCACGACCCGCCCCGAAGTCCCTTTCGACGCTGCGACCCGGCTGTATCGAAACAATGGAGCCGGGCAGTTCCAGGAAAGCCAGCCAGGGATCGTAGATGTGTATGGCAGTGCCCTTGACTGGGGCGACTACGACAACGATGGCGATGCGGACCTGCTGCTGACAGGCACCCGCGCCGATGAGACGCGGCATACGGAACTCTACCGCAACAATGGCGACGGGACTTTTGCCTCTGTGGAAAACACGCTCCCTGATGTAAGCTACGGGGCCGTTGCCTGGGGCGATTACGACAACGACAGCGACCTTGACCTCGTACTTAGCGGCATTGATCCATCGGGTGTGTATGTGGCGAGCATTTATCGCAACGACGGAGCAGGCAGCTTTGCCGATATCCAGGCTGGTCTGGAGCCTGTGGCATTTGGCTCGGTCGATTGGGGCGACTACGACAATGATGGCGACCTGGATCTGCTCTTGACGGGGGGGCAGTTGAGCCTCGACCTGCTCACTGGCGTCTTGCGGCTCTATCGCAACGACGGGAGCCGGTTCACTGCTGTAGACACCGGCATTGATGGGATCGTTGATGGCGCGGCGCGGTGGGCCGATTACGACAGCGATGGCGACCTGGATATGGTGATGACGGGTAGCAAAGTGCTCACTGCTAGTCCACGTGGCCGTATCTACCGCAACGACGAGGGCACCTTCGTACACAACATCAACCTGGCAAATATGTACGCTGCCCAGGCCGTGTGGGGCGACGACGACAGCGATGGCGACCTCGATCTCGTAATGATGGGCCTCGACAGCCGGGAACGCCTGACGACCCTCCTGTATCGCAACGAGGAGCGCGTGCCCAATGCGCCGCCCACCGCGCCCAACGAGCTGCAAGCCACGGCGCAAGGTACCAGTGTAAATCTCGCCTGGACCGGTCTCCCCGACGATCATACGCCTGTGGTGGCATTGACCTATAACCTGCGGGTGGGCACCTCCCCTGGGGCTGCGGATGTTGTTTCGCCTATGGCGCTGCCGACAGGGCGGCGGCTCCTCTCGGACCGGGGGAACGTGGACCATAACACACGGTGGACGCTGCGCAATCTGCCTGCGGGCACGTACTACTGGAGCGTGCAGGCCATTGATCACGGGTTTTTAGGGTCGGCTTTTGCCGAAGAAGGCACCTTCACCGCGACTGGCTCCAACAGCGACCAGTCCACCGCAACGGAAGGGATTAGTGAATTGCCTACCCGGTTCGCCATCCATGCGGCCTATCCCAATCCATTCCAGATTACCACCACGATTGGCTATGATGTGCCGGAGCCTGTCCACATTACTATGAAAGTCTATAACGTGCTGGGCGCGGAGGTGGCTACCCTCGTGGATCAGATGCAGCCCCCCGGTCGGCAGCAGGTAAGCTGGGACGGACAAAGCGGGCAGGGGCGATTCCTGAGTGCGGGTGTCTACTTTGTGCGTATGGAGGCCGGAGGAGCCCGTTGGGGCCAGAAAGTCATCCTCATCAAATAAGCTGTCGCCACCGTTTTATGAAGCGTTGCCTTGACTGGGATATGGTACACCGCTATTGCTTGATCATTTTTTTCGCCGTGGGTGTCTGGCTGGGAAGTAGCATGGGGTCTCGAACGACCATGGGGCAAGATCTCCTGTTTCGACCCATGTACGACTCTACACTGATCGATGTTGAGCTTGGCGATGCGGCTTGGGGGGATTTCAACAGGGATGGGAAATTCGATCTTATGGTTGCGGGGCGGTGGCTGAATACCGACAACCCTATACCCATTACCCGGCTCTTTCAGTTCGTCGAAGAACGCGGTGTCCTTATTGGTCAACAGGTCATTGATGTCACCTTCTACAACGAGAGAAACCCGCTGGTGGGCCTGTGGCAAAGCACCCTCGCCTGGGGCGATTATGACAACGACAACGACCTTGATCTGTTCATCGCAGGCTTGCAAGCGGACGGCTCACCCCTCGCCCAGATTTACGAAAACGAAGGGGGAACGACCTTAAGCATGCACACCGTGCTCACCGGCTTTTATTTGGGGGATGCCGCCTGGGGCGATTATGACAACGACGGTGATCTTGACCTTCTCACTGCAGGCATCGAAGCCGACGAAGAGTACCGCGCTGTGATTTATGAGAACCAGGTGGGCACGTTCACCCGGCACGATGTCGGCTTGGTGGGGGTGAGAGATGCTTCCGCGAAGTGGGGTGACTACGACAACGACGGTGATCTCGACATCCTGCTTGCCGGCATGGATGTACAATTCAATGCCCGTGTTAAGGTGTATCGCAACGAGGGAAGCTACACCTTTGTCGAGACCGCGAATAATGTGGAGGCCCTATTGTTTCCATCGGTGGATTGGGAGGATTATGACGCCGATGGGTATCTCGACATTTTGCAAAGTGGTGCGAAGTACAGTCCGTTTGTGCTCGAAGGGACAACGCAGGTATATCGTAATGTGGGCGGTGCTTTTGTCCTCGTGAGCGAACAGATTGGGGGCTTTAGGGGGGATGTAGCCTGGGGTGATTTTAACAGTGATACCCAGCTCGACTACCTTGCTTTTGGTCAGGTGAGACCCCACAGCGTGATTGCAGGAAGGATTCATCAGAATGTAGGTGGGACCTTTATCCCGCTGGAACTTCCGTTTTTACTTCCGAGCGTACCCTATGGTGATGCCGACTGGGGTGATTATGATGGCGACGGGGATCTCGACATTGTGTTTGTAGGAAAAAGTGCAGATGGGGAAACGCCTGCCCCCATATACCGCAATGAAGTAAACGATTCCAATCCGTCACCGGGTGTTCCTTCGAGGTTGCAGTCGGTGGTGGAAGAGGGCGTTGCCACGTTATCATGGCAGCCTCCAGCGGGCAGTAGCGAGGGGTTCAGCTACAACCTGCGTGTAGGCACCACGCCCGGTGCTTCGGACCTCGTTTCGCCAATGGCGCTACCGACGGGGCGGCGGTTACTCTCGGCGCGAGGCAATGCCGGATATAGATTTGAGTGGGTGTTGCATGATTTGCCACTGGGTGTGTATTACTGGACGGTGCAAGCTATCAACACCGCGTATCAGGGATCTGCTTTTGCTGTAGAAGCGTTTTTCACTACAGGCGATTCAAGTGATAGGACGCCTCCTGCTATGCCTTCCGGGTTTATCGTTTCCGGAGAAGATCGGCAAGTAAGGTTGTCCTGGGAGCCCAATACAGAGTCTGATTTGTTGCGGTATCTGATACACCGAGGTGCTACGCCGGAGACCGAAACCATCCTGGTGGCGTTGCCTGCCGGTACCGAGAGGTACCTCGATACCGCTGTAGAGAATGGAGAGACCTATTACTACCGGGTGCAAGCGCAGGATATATCTGGTAACCTGAGCCCCTTGACCGAGGCACAGGTTGCCTTGCCTGCTAGCAGATTTACGAGGGTAGAGCTGGCAGGATTACCTGGAATAAGGAACGGTAGCATTGCCTTGGGCGATTATGATGGTGATGGCGATTTTGATCTCGCTTACGCAAGCGCTGGTACATCAGGCATTTACCGCAATATCGGGAATGAGCTTTTTGCCCAGGCAAATAACATTCTGTCGCTATGGGACTTCCCGTCGCTCGATTGGGGCGATTATGACAACGATGGCGATCTGGATTTGGCCATGTCAGGCAGAACCGGTGCGCGCGACTTCGTATGGCAGACTTACATCTATCGGAATGAAGGAGGCGCATTTCAACCTTCATTTTTGGGTTCTGGTTTTGCGGAAGGCGAGGTGCACTGGGGGGATTATGACAGCGATGGGGACCTCGACCTTTTAGTGGCTGCCCGAACGTCAGAATCGCGAGGGGGGGAGACGATAACCACGACCCTTTTTCGTAATGATGATGGGATTCTGGTAGATAGCGGCATTAGCCTGAACGGCTCTTCGGGGGCAGCAGAGTGGGGTGACTATGACAATGATGGAGACCTCGACCTCGTCATTTCCGATTTTTCTGATGACATGGATGTGTATCGCAATGATGGGGGTACCTTTACCCCGGTTGCTAATGTAACCAATGAGCGTACTTATAAGACGATATGGGGCGATTATGACAATGATAACGACCTTGACCTCCTTGTGGCAGACCAAAACGGAAGTCGGCTCTACCGCAATGACAACGGGAATTTTGTCGACACGCAAATCAGCTTTCCAAGGTTGACCACACCCAGCACAACAGATGCTAACGTAGATGTGGTATGGGGCGACTATGACAACAACGGCTACCTGGATCTGATTTTTGCCGGGGTCAACTTTACAACGGTTTTCAGGAACACCGGGGATGAATTTCTCCAGGATGGCACTGTCCTGGCTACCTTTGAGCAGGTAGACATAGAGGGTGTGGACTTCGATGACGATGGCGACATTGACCTTTTGATGTCAGGTAACCAGGTTCTGCCCGTGTTCTTCCAAAACAACACCATTTCAGGAGCTTCCTCACGCTAGCCAGCCAGAGCGTTTTCCCATTCCATGTGCTTCCTACTTCGTACTATGATAAATCGGTATTGCTTGATTACTTTTCTCACTGTGGCTGGCTGGGCCATGGGCCTAGGACCCGCGGCGGTGGGGCAGGTCACCTCGTTTCAGCAAATGGTGGATTCTACCTTGATTGATGTAGAATTTGGCAATGCGGCCTGGGGCGATTATGACAACGATGGTGAATTTGAACTCGTCATTACGGGCAGATCGCTGGATGAGGAGGAAGGTCCTGTACCCATCACGCGGATCTTTCAGTACATCGAAGATCGTGTGTTCTCGAATATGGGGATTTTAACGTACGTCACCTACTACAACGAGGTGATAGAATTGCCGGGCCTGTGGCAGAGCACCGTCGCCTGGGGGGACTATGACAACGATAACGACCTCGACCTCTTCATCGCGGGGCTGCAAGCAGACGACACCCCCCTCGCGCAAATCTACACAAACGAAGGGGGAACGACCTTCAACCTACACGCCGATCTCACCGGCTTTAGCTCGGGTGATGTAGCCTGGGGAGACTACGACAACGATGGTGACCTCGACCTGCTCGCGGCAGGCATCGAAGCCAACAGCCAGTACCGCACGATCATCTACGAGAACCAGGCAGGCACCTTCACCCGGCGCGATGTCGGCTTGACCGGTGTGGGGCAGGCCTCTGTAAAGTGGGGAGACTACGACACCGATGGCGACCTCGACATCCTGCTTGCAGGCTTGGAACAACAACAAGAGGATGTTTTCAAAGTGTATCAAAATGAAGGCATGGGTACCTTCATCGAGATTGTAGATAATCTGAACGGTCTGGCATTTCCGTCGGTAGATTGGGGCGATTACGACAATGACGGCGACCTCGACATTTTGCACAGCGGTGCGAAGTACAGTCCGTTTGTGCTCGAAGGTACAGCACGCGTGTACAGGAATGATGGGGGCGGCTTTACCCGCGTGGATGAACGGCTTGGTGTTTTTACAGGCAACGCCGTATGGGGCGATTTCAACGCCGATGCCCGGCTCGACTACCTCGCCTTTGGCGGCGTTCGGCCCCATGCCTTTTTGAGTGGACAGGTGCAGGAGAATGTGGGCGGATCGTTCGCTTCGCTTGCCGTTCCGTATTCGTTTGCCGGTATTCTTTTTGGCGATGCCGACTGGGGCGACTACGATGGCGATGGCGACCTGGACTTCTTCGTCATTGGAGAACGTACCGGGGGGTTGTCACCTGTCATGGTGTACCGCAATGACGTAGATGTGTCCCACACGCTTCCTGGAACGCCTACCGGGTTGCAGGCTACCCGTCAGGAGAACGGAGACATTACCCTCTCCTGGCAGGCCCCGCCCGGCGAAGGGTTGAGCTACAACCTGCGCGTAGGCTCTACGTCTGGCGACTTCGACATCGTCTCTCCGATGGCAATGCCGACGGGCCGGCGGCTACTCTCGGCGCGGGGCAATGCTGGGCACAACCTGGAGTGGACGCTACGTCTGCCACAGGGGCAGTACTACTGGAGCGTGCAGGCCATCAATGCCGCCTACGCAGGCTCAGCCTTTGCCCCCGAAGAAGTGTTCTCGACGGGAGATCCGAATGACATGACACCACCCGCGGTGCCGACAGGCTTTATGGCCACCTCGGGTGATGAGCAGGTCATGTTGTCCTGGGAGCCGAATACGGAAACAGACTTTGCACGGTACCTGCTCTACCGGGGATCCACGCCCGAGGCTGAGAACCTGTTGGTCTCGTTGCCGACAGATGTGGAAACATATACAGATACCGATGTGCAGAATGGGGAAACCTATTACTACCGGTTGCAGGCCCGAGATGCTGCAGGCAACCTGAGCGCCTTGACCGAAGCACAAATAGCCATGCCCAGCCCTCGCTTCACAGAAGCAAACATACCCGGCTTGCCCACAATAGGCAACGCCAGCATCGCCTGGGGGGATTATGACAATGATGGCGATCCTGACCTGGTTATTGGAAGCCGTACGCTCTCTGCGATTTATCGCAACGACGACGGCACGCTGATGCAGGTCCAAGGTCTCAGGTCGCTGTGGGATTTCCCGGCGATGGATTGGGGAGACTACGATGCGGACGGCGACCTCGACTTGGTGATGGCTGGCCGCATCGGGGTATCGGGTCGAGATGGCATGGCAATAATCTATCGCAATGACAATGGCACCTTCGTTCAGGTAAATGTAAACCTGCCAGCTATGGCCGACGGAAATGTACTCTGGGCCGATTACGACACGGACGGTGATCTTGATCTGTTGTTGGCAGGGAGCTTGAGTAACGGACAGGGCGTTGCGGTGCTCTATCGCAACGATAACGGCACCTTCGTCGATAGCGGGAATAGTTTCGGTGGTATTGCATCTGGGGGGGCCGCCTGGGGAGATTATGATGCTGATGGTGACCCGGATTTGATCATATCAGACTTCACGGATGCTCTCGATGTATATCGTAATGACGGAGGTTTGTTTGTTGGTGTCGCAAACCTGACCAGCGGGTTTAATATTAAGGTAAGCTGGGGAGATTACGACAATGATGGAGATCTGGATTTACTTGTGGCAGATCTGGAAGACAGTCGGCTCTACCGAAACGATAGTGGCACCTTTGTCGATACCCAGAGCGGGTTTCCGTCACTAGTTCCTCCCAATGCTATAAATGCCAACGTAGACGTCGTTTGGGGCGACTACGACAATGATGGGGATCTGGATCTGGTCTTTGCGGGAAGCAACTTTACAGATCTCTACCGCAATACAGAGAGTGGATTTGTGAGAGAGGAAAGCGGCTTGGCTGAGTTCAATCAGGTGGACGTGGATTGGGTAGATTTTGACAGGGATGGCGATCTGGATCTGCTAATGGCTGGCAGCCAAATTTTATTTTTCCAGAACAACGCCGTCTTTTAGGTGGCGCTTGTTGATAACAAGCGTAGCACTCTCGGCCGTTTGATGTATCGCGGGATTGGCAGCGAGCTTGAAGTCGAGGTTTTCAGCGGCTTCCAGCGGCTTCCAGCATTTCGCGACCTCTCTGGGCTCTGAGATCGCGCAGTGGACATTAGAGTCCCGGCGTAGGTGGCTTAGTGGGCGGCATAAACGCGGGAGCCCCTTGTACCTTCAGCTTGCGCCGATACACTTTGTCGGCACACATGGCGTAGAGGATGTCGAAGTTTTCACCGCCGAAGGTCACGTTGGCTACGCGCCCGTTCGGGGTCGGGATGATGGCACGGACGCGCCCCAAAGGGTCGCTCACCTGAATGCCCATGCGCGTCGCGGAATACACGCGCCCGTCGCGGTCTACCCGCAGGCCGTCCACGCCGCTGTCGGTGGCGGTGTCCGGCACATGCAGATGGAAGAAGCGCTGCTTGTGGGCCAGCGTGCCATCGGGCTGGATCTGGTAGGTGTAGATCCAGCGGGTGCGGCTGTCGGCCACATAGAGCAACGTCTGGTCGGGCGAGAGCGTGATACCGTTGGAGAACTGAAGCCCGGTGTCTACCACCTGCTTGTCGCCTGCGGGGCTAATGTGCCAGATCTGGCTCGTTCCGGTGCCGTCCCAGGAGGGATTCGTCACATAGATGTGGCCGTCGTGCTGTACCACCAGGTCATTGCCTCGAAACCCGTTGGCGATGACGCTGGCATGGCCCTCCGCGTCGTACGCGACGATCTGGTTGGCACCCCCCGCCACGGCGTAGAGGCGTCCATCGGGACCGAAGCGTTGTCCATCGCCGCCGTGGTTGTCGTCCAGGAAGACCTCCACATCACCCGCGTCGTTGATGGTGTAGGTTGTGTTCGTCACCACGTCGTTAAAGAACACCTGCCCCTGCGCGTTGACGGCGGGGCCTTCGGTGAAGCGGAAGCCGTCGGCGACGAGTTCCCACGGTTCGCCGGGCAGGAGAATCTCTTGCAGATCGGGCGATCCGGCACCGGCCTGAACCGGCTCAGGCCAGCCCTCCCACAACCAGCGCATCGCCTCGGGAAAGACCTGGGTGGGGTGGTCGCCGTTGTGCTCGCCCTCGTCCCAGGTAAACGCGACCTCGTAGCCAGCGAAGGTCAGTGCCCGCTGCATCATCTGGTTGGCCATCCACCAGTCGCCCGCGTAGATGTTCAGGTCGTTGCTGCCATCTTGCAAGAAGACGCGGATCGGCTTCGGCTCGTACTTGCGGATGAGCGTCGGATAGTCATCGCCGCCCCGCAGCCCCACGTAGGTGCCGATGCCACTGAAGACGCGGCTAAAGGCATCCGGGCGCTCCCACGCGGCGGAGAACGCGGCAATGGCCCCGCTGCTGAGGCCACCAATGGCGCGGTCGTTGCCGTCGGTCGAGAGGTTCAGATCCTGCGCCTCGGCGATGTGCGGGAGCAGTTCTTCCAGCAGGAATTGCACATAGTTGTCGTTCATACTGTCGTATTCATAGCTCCGGTTGAAGCGGTCCTGGGCGGCATCGGACGGAGCCTTCACGCGCCCGTGCATCACAAAAACGCCGACAGTGACAGGCATCTCGCCCCCCGCAATGAGGGTATCGAATACGGCGGGGGCATTGAACCGAATACCATCCTGCCCCACATACACGGCAGCGGGTGTGGCGGGATCGTACTGCTGCGGCACGTACACCCAGTAGTCGCGGACGGTGCCGGGGAAAATCTCGCTCTGATCGAACGTGTATGGCGTGACAGTGCCCTGGGGGATGGCTCCGTCCGTCTGGGCGAAAGCGACCTGGACACACACGAAAAGCAAGGCGACGAGGCAGCAGCGGGCGGGCGACATGACGCATCTCCTATGGTTGAGGAAGAACAGGCCCGTAGTATAGGAAATCGTGACGATCCTCGCGTGCCGCCGTCGAACGTGACAAGGAAGCTCCTCTCAGGCATCACCCAAGCACATTGTTCTATGACAGCAGTTTTTCAATGCGTGCAAGATGGCTTTCCGGCGCGCTCATACCGGCACACCTTTCTCATGGGCCTGCTGCACGAGCGATTTGCTTTGGGATTTGAAGTCGGACGCTGCCAGGGGTAGCACAGAAATGAGGTGCCCCGTTTCCAGTTCGAGCGGATAGGTGATGTCAACCAACCGAGTGATTTCTTGCATCGGGTTGACCGTCCCATGTAGCACCACCATTACATCCACATCTGATTGCTCCGTCGCCTCGCCGCGTGCATACGACCCGTACAGCACGACACTGTGCAGGCGGTCGCCGTACAGGTTTTGTAGGGCGTTGCGAAGGTCGCTTAGAAGTGGGGCGATATCGGCGGCGGTTTGCGGCATAGCAGGTTAGACGCTACCGACGGCTATCCGTTCACCTCAGCCGCTAGATGTTGGATGCTGTCGCGGCGTTCGGCGGCGTGCTCGAAGTCGAGGTTTTCGGAGGCTTCCAGCATCTCGCGGCGCATCTGGATGATGAGGTCGCGTTTGCTTGCAGTATTGGAAACAAGGATCTATTATTAGAAACACGGTAGAGGCGTGACCTCTTCTCTAAAAGACATGCTATACGGCGCTACTCCACGGAGAAAAAGGGACGATTTTGTGGTACTGCCGACATAGTCACGTGACATCTTTTGACTAGTTTGATACGGCCTGCTATTCACCGTCACCAGCCGAATTCGACCATGTCATCCTTTGTCCTGTGCCCCTTCTGCTTGGCACTGCTCACGCTCGCTTTTGTTGTCATCGGGTGCAGCAGTGTACAAAACGACACTGACCCCGTGGAGGGTGTGACCGACATCACCAATGCCCTCCTCACATCGCGTAGCGCAAACTGCGCCGACTACGCTGATGCCTACACGGCCCGGGCGACGGACCTCCAGGCATCGGTCACCTTTGCCGCTGAACTCGTCGTGCGCCCTGATGGGTCCGGGTGCTCATTCACCTCAAACGCGATCCCCAACCACGATTTCAACGCGACGGGTGGCTTCGTTGCGCCTGTTAGTGAGCAGGACCAATCCTACCTCATCCCGGCCAATCCGACACGCGCTGCGACGCCAACGCGTCTCGTCCTTGAGTATGACGATGGGGTGATGTTAAACGGTGTGAAGGTGGACATGCTCGCGGCTGGTTGCTTCTTCGTTCAGACGGGTTGCAGGGACCCGGGCGAACCGTACCGGTTTAACCCGCTTGTAGCACAGCGCTTCCACGAAGATGAGCACCACGCGCACACGCAGCCCGACGGGGTCTATCACTACCACGGAAACCCGCAAGCGCTCTTCGACGATTCGGACGCGAGCACGCCCTCGCCGGTCATCGGATTCGCCGCGGATGGGTTCCCCATATTCGGGAGCTTCTTTGACGACCATGGCACGGTACGCAAGGCCGAGTCCAGCTATCAACTCAAGACAGGCCAGC
>DATGCC010000759.1:0-3127 GCA_035312345.1 Rhodothermales bacterium | reverse complement strand
GTCGGGCCGGATGGGCGCATCTACTGGTCCATCGGCGACATAGGTTTTAACGTGGTGGATCCAACCGGTAAGCGCTGGGCTTATCCCAACCAGGGAGCCGTGCTGCGCGCCAACCCCGATGGCTCCGACTTTGAGGTGTTCGCTGCCGGGTTGCGGAACACCCACGAGATTGTCTTCGACGCCTACGGCAACCTCATCAGCGTCGACAACGACGGCGACCATCCGGGCGAGCAGGAGCGCGTCGTCTACATCGTCAACGGTTCTGACAGTGGCTGGCGGATAAACTGGCAGTTCGGGAAGTACTACGATCCCGACAACAATACCTACAAGGTGTGGATGGATGAGGAGATGTTTAAGCCACGCTTCGAGGGGCAGGCTGCCTACATCACGCCGCCGATTGCCAATTACCACGCCGGGCCTGCCGGGATGGCGTACAACCCCGGCACCGCATTGGGTGAGGCTTGGCGCGACCGTTTTTTCGTCGCCGAGTTTGTCGGGTCTCCGGCTGGTTCTAATGTGTACGCCTTCGAACTCCAGCCGAAAGGAGCCTCTTTCGAGTTTGTAGGAGAGAAGGTCGTTTCCAATGGCATCCTTGCCACGGGCCTCGATTTTGGGCCAGATGGTGCGCTGTATGTGGCGGACTGGCTCGAAGGCTGGGGTACCAAAAACCGGGGTCGCATCTGGAAGCTGGATGTGCCGGGAGAGGCTACCTCGGCGATGCGTAGGGAGGTGCAAACCCTGATCGGCGAAGACTTTGGCGATCACACCGCCGAGCACCTGCTCGAACTGCTACAGCATGCCGATATGCGCGTCCGTCAGAAAGCCCAGTTTGAGCTAGCCAGGCGCGGGGAAGAGGGGGCCGAGACGCTGCTGGCTTCGGCGCGGCAGACCGACCACCAACTGGCGCGGCTCCATGGGCTGTGGGGTCTCACTCAGTTGTACCGAAAAGATTTCGACACGGGCGATGAACTCGCGTCGTTTCTCCAGGATGAGGATCCAGAAATCCGGGCGCAGGCCGCCAAGGTGATCGGTGATGTACGCTATGCCAACGCCGCTGACGCGCTACTCCCGTTATTGCAAGACGACGCCCCACGAGTACGTTTCTTCGCCGCCGAAGCCCTCGGGCGCATCGCCTATCCACCTGCTGTGCAGCCGATCATCGACATGCTAGAGGCCAACAACGATGAGGATGCCTATCTGCGCCATGCTGGTGCATTGGCGCTGGCGCGTATCGGCGAGGCGGATCCCATTATCGAACTGGCCGATCATCCGTCACGGGCGCTACGGATCGCAGCGGTTGTGGCCCTGCGACGGCTCAAAAATCCCGAGGTGGCGCGCTTCCTGGAGGATGAGGACGCGTTCATCGTGACCGAAGTCGCCCGCGCCATCAACGACGATTTTTCTATCGAGGAAGCATTGCCTGCTCTGGCGCAGGTGCTGGAGAACCCTCGCTTCACAAACGAAGCCCTGATGCGGCGGGCCATCAACGCAAACCACCGCCTGGGCACAGCCGAAGCCGCGAACAGGGTAGCCACCTACGCCGCCCGGCCCGATGTGCCTGAGGCACTCGCCGTGGAGGCCCTTGCCAGCCTTGGCGTCTGGCCCAAACCCTCGCTGCACGACCGGGTAGATGGGCGCTATCGCGACCTGGGTACCCGTGATCCGGCCATTGCCAAAGCTGCCGTTGCCGAAGTCATCGAGCCGCTGCTGCTAAACGGTAGCTCCGCCGTAAAGGTCGCCGCCGCCGAGACGGCAGGGCGCTTGACCTATGGCGCGGTGGCACCTACGCTGGCCCGGTTGGTGCGGCAAGATGCTGCCCCGGAAGTTCGGGCAGCAGCACTGCAAGCCCTGCATGCCACTGGTTACAGCGAACTAGATGTAGTCATCGAAGATGCTCTTGCTGACACCGATCCCGAGGTGCGGATGACGGCACTCACCCTTGTCCCCGAACTGGATCTGTCGGATGATCGCACCGCTACATTGCTTGCCTCGGTGCTGGGACGGACAACCATGGAGGAACAGCAAGCTGCGCTTCAGACCCTTGGTACCCTACAGACCACCGAGGCCAACGCCGTTCTCGAAGCCCAACTCGACCAACTCGTAGCAGGTACCCTGCGCCCTGAGATCCAACTTGACGTGATGGAAGCGGTCGATTCCAGTGGGAGCGCGCCGCTGACCACGCGCCTTGAACAGTACCGCGAGGCCCGGCCCGATGATGATTTGGTTGCCGTTTATCGCGAGGCGCTGGAAGGGGGCGATCCTCGGGAGGGTGCCCAGATTTTTTATCGCAACGAGTCGGCTCAGTGCGTGCGGTGCCATGCCGTCGGCGACTATGGTGGGGGTGTCGGTCCCAACCTGCTTGGTATCGGATCTGTCCTTAGCCGCGAACAACTGTTGGAGTCACTTGTCGATCCCAGCGCCCGCATCGCACCTGGTTATGGCATCGAAACCGTCACGCTCGAAAACGGACAGACGCTCAGTGGCACGGTTCGGCAGGAGACGGCATCCCAGCTTATCATGCTGGTGGATGAGGAAGAACGCCGGATCGACAAGGCCGAGATCGCGCAACGCCAACATGCGCCTTCCAGCATGCCGCCCATGGGGTCCGTGCTCACCCGCCGCCAGCTTCGCGATCTTGTAGCTTTTCTGGTGGCTCAGGAGTGATACTACGATTAATGAGGATGTCATTGCGAGCGAAGCGAAGCAATCTCGTACGTTCAGCAAATACGACGAGATTGCCACGTCGCTTTGCTCCTTGCAATGACAAATCATTTGGAAGGATTTGGTGGTGATATCACGGCATGGCGGCTTCCCAGGCAGCGATCAAGTCGTCGAACTGCCGGTTTACGGCCTCGTCGATCTGCTGGCGAGCCGGGTCGGCATCGTGCCAGGCAATAACTTCGGCAGCACCGCCTGAGTAAGGAATGGTCGCTGCGAAATCAGGCACGAGCCGTTTGATCTTGGTATTGTCGAAGATCATGCTGTGGGCCTTGTCGCCGAGCAGCCCCGCGCCCCACTCAGGGTCGTATCGGGCAATGACGTCGGAAGGGATATGTACGATGTCGGCTTTGGCTCCAGCAGCCTTCGCCAGGATGTCAGCAATCTGATTCCAACTCAGCACCTCGTC
>DATGCC010000758.1:0-15841 GCA_035312345.1 Rhodothermales bacterium | reverse complement strand
AAGAAAGGTAAGCACCACCAGATCGGGTTGTAACTGGGGCAATAGTTCGTCGACATACAACGCTTCGGTTCGTGTGTCATAACCTGGCACTCCGGCATTGAATACTTCTACCGCCCACCCACGCTCCTGCAACGTCTGCTCCAGAACATGGGCCCAGGTAGCTTCGTAGTCAGCGCCGATCCCAAAAGTAAATGAATCCCCGATGAGCACTATGCGGAAGGGGTCTGGCGGTGTGGCAGCCGTGGCCTGTCTGCTTGTAGAAGCCACACGCTGGCCCTGAGCACCAATGGCATACGTTGCGGAAAACTCGGGCCCTTGTTTCCGTACCACCGCTCCAGGCTGATTGCGATGACCTAGCAGGCTATCCTTCATGACGAGCGAACGCCCCGCCAGCAACTGCATATAATCATCTTCGATGCCGGATAATCGCACGCCGCCTTCCACAAACAGCAGGAGCATCAGCGATATGGCACCAATGATGCAGACCTCTTTGATGCGACGCACAGCGATTCCAGACAGGAGACTAAAAGTACGATTAATTCATCGGGTAATGGTTCAGGTATCAGATTTCTTAATGCATCATCTGATACCTTATCAATGATACGAACACACCGCTATTCAAAACAACCTTCCACCTTCTATGCTCTACGCCGTTATTATGGCGGGTGGCATCGGCAGCCGCTTCTGGCCGCAGAGTCGCCAGGCCCGTCCCAAGCAGTTCCTCAACGTCTTTGGAAATGCCACTCTCATTCAAAATACACTGGGCCGCCTGCAAGGGCTGGTACCTGTCGAACGTTGCTTTGTCGTCACGCATGAGCGATATGTGGACCAGACAAAAGAGCAACTGCCTGCTCTCCCCCCCGAAAACGTGCTCGCCGAACCGATCAGCCGCAACACGGCACCGTGCATCGCCTTCGCGGCCGTCAAGCTGCTGGCCGAGGATCCCGACGCCACGATGATGGTGCTGCCTGCCGACCATCTCATCCAGAATGTGCGGCAGTTCCACGAGGTGCTCCGTGTGGCCGCCGAAAAAGCGCAGGAGCCAGGCGCGCTCGTCACCATAGGGATCAAACCGACGCACCCGGAGACGGGCTACGGCTACATCCAATACGACCCCTCCCTCGCTCAGGACCACGACCAACTGCAAGCTTTCCCTGTCCGCACCTTCGCGGAAAAACCCGACGTAGCTACGGCCGAACGCTTCCTCGACTCCGGCGATTTCTTGTGGAACAGCGGCATGTTCATCTGGCGCGCTGATACGATCCTCAGCCAGATACAAAAACACCTGCCCGATGCCTATGAGGCATTTGCTCCCCTCCAAGATGCTATCGGCAGCGATAGCGAATCGGAAGCCGTCGCCACGGCCTACCAGCGCAGCCCCCGCATTTCCATCGACTACGGCGTAATGGAGCGTGCAGACAAGGTATTCGTGGTACCGGGCGATTTCGGCTGGAGCGATGTGGGCGACTGGCGTGCCGTCTACGAATTGAGCGAGAAAGATAACGTGGGCAACGCGCTCTATAACGAAGTGATCGTCCATGATTCGAGCCGTTGCCTCGTGCAGGCCAACGGGCGACTCGTTGTGCTCGTGGGCATCCATGACACCGTTGTCGTCGATACGGAAGATGCACTCCTCGTCTGCAACCGAGAAAGCACACAGCAGGTCAAAAACATCGTCGATTACCTGCACGCGCACCAGTTGGAGGAGTACGTATAGCACTTTTTTCTTGATCCACTAACCTTTCGCCAAGCCCCTGCCTCTATTAAAGGGACGCCACCCGGTGTCCCTTTTTATTGTGTTGCCTTTCTGTTAAGACTGTTTCTCTTCGTCTTCTCTTCACGAACAGGATGAACCTTACACCGATAAGTGACGTACGGGTCACATCATGACTGGCCGGTCACTTTATGACACCTCGGTCACCCCACCTCTCAAACGGACGTATGGATCAACCATGCAAGTTGAAACCAAAACCTTGTCTCGCCGCGAGCGCGAGCGCTTAACTCGCCGCCGCGAGATTTTGCAGGCCGCTAAGGCCGTGTTCGCCGAAAAGGGCTATACCCACGCCACCCTCGACGAGATTGCCCAGCGGGCAGAGTTCGGCAAGGGCACGCTCTACAACTACTTCGCAGGGGGAAAAGAGGATATCCTCTTCGCCGCATTCGATGAAGTGTATGACGAGTTGGAAGATCTGGTAGCCGAGACTTTCACCCCTGAACTGGCGGCTAAGAAACCCTTGCGCGACGTGTTTGAGCAGTTCATCGTAGCGCATATGAACTTCTTCTTGGAACGCAAGGAGTTGTTCATGCTCATTGTCAAAGAAGGGTACCGTATGACTTTTAGCGATGACCAAGGCCGGGCCACTTACTTCCAGCACAAGCGCGAGCGGATGGTCAATTCACTCGTCCCTACCCTGGAAGCCGCTATGCAAAATGGCGACATGAAGCCCCTGCCAGTACATGCCGTAGCACACATGCTGATGGGCAATATTAATGGCCTGCAGATGCACCTGGCGCTGGTCGACAAACACCCTGCCTGTGGCGGTAGCACATTGCATTCCCCCAAAGAGGCCGCCGATTTTCTCACGACAATGATGTGTGACGGACTGCTGGCACAGCCCCGTTCGTAGTTTCCCTTCCAAAGCCAACAGCGAGAAAAGATAGATGCCTACTTCACCCCATTACAGACCCACACGGCAGTTTCTGGCGATAGCCTTGCTGCTGTTACTCATCGTGCCGCTGCCCTTGCAGGCGCAGGACGCCCAATTACAACGCGCCACTGCGGAGGAAACGCCGGAGCCAATCACCCTGACGCTCGACGAGGCCATCCAGATTGCGATTGTCAACAACTACACCGTGCGCAACAACCGCCTCGATGTGGACAACGCCGAGGCGCAGGTACGCGAGGCATGGGGCCAGGTGATGCCGCAGGTCGATGTCAGTTCGAGCTACACGCGTAACCTAAAATCGGCCAATCCCTTCGCCGGTAGTGCTGCAGGCGGCCTCTTTGGCTCGCTCGGCTTCATCGACTGGCTGGCCTACAACGAACGGGCACGCACCGACGAGGACCCGGCCTCCATCCCCATTTCCTTTGGCGAGTTTGCCGAACGGCAACAGGCCGGGCTGGAAGCGGCAGGCATTCAGCAGAACGCAGGCGACAACCCGTTCGCGGTGCCGAACTCGTTCCAGAATAGCCTGAACATCACGCAGACGCTCTTTAGTGGCAGTGCTTTCGCGGCCATCAAAGGTGCGGAGCGGCTGAAAGAAGTGAACCGCCTCGGCGTGGATCGGCAGGAGCAGGTGCTCATCGATCAGGTGCGGCAAGCGTATTACCAGTCGCTGCTGGCGCAGGAACAAACGCGGGTAGTAAACCAGAGCGTACAACGGACGCAGGCCACGCTCACCGAAACCGCCAAGCGCGTGGCGCAGGGTGTAGCACCCAAGTTCCAGCGCCTCAGTGCTGAAGTGGAACTGACCAACCTGGAAACGCAACTTTTGCAGACCCGGAATCAGGCCTCCACGGCACTCGACAACCTCAAGTTTACGCTCGGCATCCCGGTAAATCAGCCAGTAACCCTGCGTGGCGAACTAGAGGTGGAAGATACCGATCCCTACCTCACGGTCTCTGCGCGCGATGCATACGGCACCGCTATGGACCGCCGCCCAGACATTGAGCAGGCCCGCATTGGCATCGAGTTGCGTAGGATCGACAAAGACATCACGCGGGCACAATATCTGCCTTCGCTCTCGGCCTTTGCCAACTTCAGCTACACCGGTAGCGTGCCGGATGATCGCTCGTTCACCATCTCCGACCCGGACGATCCGTTCCAGTTCACGACGGGGACGAACGACTTCTTCAGCCAGTCCTACTGGCAACCTGCCATCAACGTGGGTTTCCGGCTAACCTGGAATATTTTCAATGGCTTTCAGACAACGGCCCGCGTGCAGCAGCGACAGATCGAAGTGGAACGCGCCAGGCTGCAATATACACAGCTTACCGAGTCGGTGCGGCTGGAACTGGAGACGGCTTTGAATAACCTGGAGACGGCACGGCAACAGATTCTCAACCAGGAGCGCAACGTGGACCGGGCCGCACTCAACTATGAGTATGCCCGTGCCCGCCTGCGGGAAGGCGTGGCAACGCCGCTGGAAGAGCGGGATGCCTCCAGCCAGTTGGACCAGAGCCGCCTCAACTACATCCAGGCCGTCCACGATTATCTGCTCGCCCGCAGTGCCTTCGAGACGGCGATGGGCGTGCCCCTGAACCAGCAGGCCGACTTCAACCTGACAAGCAACTAAGCGTGGTTCCTGGTTTGTGGTTCAAGGTTTAAAGTTTGCAACCCCGAACATTGAACGTTGAACCTCGACCTGTCACCCGAAACCAACACATGACCATGAATAGATTCCAGAACTACACCCCTACCCTGCTATTGGTATTCAGCCTGCTAGCCCTGGTCATCGCCGGTTGCGGCGGTGCCGATGGCAGCGACGAAGCCCGCGACGAAAACGGCGAGGCGGCCACCCGTAGCGTACGCGTCGAGACGCTGGTGCTCGAACCGACCACTTTTGAAGATGTCATCCAGATGACCGGTACTGTCGAGTCGAGCAACGACGCGACGCTCTCGGCCCAGTCGTCTGGCACGCTCGAATACCTGGCTCCGCTGGGTCGTACGGTGGCGCGGGGCGCTGTCGTCGCCCGCATCGACGCGGGACTGGCGAGCGCGGGGCTGCAACAAGCCGAAGCGCAAGTGGCCTCTGCACAGGCCCAGTTTGAACTGGCCGAGGACAACCTCCAACGCCAGGAGCCGCTGTATCAAGATTCCGTGATTAGCGCCATTGAGTTTCAGAACGTGAAAGCACAATACAATCAGGCCAAGGCTGGCTTGGCTCAGGCCGAGGCGGCCCGGGCACAGGCCCAAAAGCAACTGAGCAACACCACCATCGACGCCCCCTTCAGCGGCACTGTGGAGGAGCACTTCGCCGAGCAGGGCGAGCAGGTTAATCCTGGTATGCAAGTGCTTCGCGTCGTCAACACGAGCAACGTGAAGGTGGAAGTGGGTGTGCCGGAGCGCTACGCCGGCGATGTCGAAGTAGGCACACCTGTGCAGATCGACTTCAAAGCGTATCGTGGTGAGACACGTCGTGGGCGCGTGACGTTCGCGGGCAGCGCCATTAACTCGCAGAGCCGCACCTTCCCCATCGAAGTGGAAGTGTCGAATACGGACGGCAACCTCAAGCCACAGATGATCGCCCAGGTGTACGTCACGCTCGAAACCATTCCCGATGTGATTGTGGTGCCGCAGGCCGCCATCGTGCGCGATGAGAATGGCAACAACGTCTTCGTCGTCGACTCGGAAAACGGCCAGTCGGTAGCCTCGCGCCGTCGCATCACGCTGGGCCCCACCTACTCGGGCCGCGTAGTCGTGGAGAGTGGCCTGGAAGCGGGCGAAGAAGTACTCGTCCTCGGGCAAACCAACGTCACCGAAGGCGATGCTGTGGAAGTGGTAGAGCAATACCGCAACCTCGACGCCGCAGGGGTGCCCTTCAAAGCAGGCTCCGATACCGAAGAATAAAGAAGGGGGTGATCAGTCATCAGTATGCAGTTATCAGTAAAGAATTGACGCCTACCTACTGCAAACTCCTCCTCGTGCATCACCCATCACGCCATAAACGTGAGAAAGCGTAATGAAGATTACCAACGTAGCTATAAAATACCGCACCACGATGGTGGTGCTCACCTTCCTGCTCGTCGTTGGAGGGCTGCTCAGTTACACCACGATCCCGAAGGAATCCTTTCCCTCGATTGAGATTCCCAATATCATCGTGACGACCATCTACCCTGGAGCCAGTCCCGACGATGTGGAATCGCTGCTGACCGAGCCAATTGAGCAGGAGATCCAGGGCATCAACGGCATCAAGGAGATCCGTTCTACGTCCGTCGAGGGTGTCTCGTCCATCGTCGTTGAGTTCAACCCAGATGTGTCGATGGACGACGCCTTCCAGAAGGTGCGCGATAAGGTGGACGTAGCGAAAGCCGAGTTGCCCGACGATGTGGAAGAACCGCTCGTCAGCGAGATCGACTTGCAGGAATTCCCGGTCATGACGGTCAACCTCGCCGCGCCGTATTCGCTGGCCCGGCTCAAAGAAGTCGCCGAAGACCTGTCCGACGAGTTGGAAACCATCCCGAGCGTGCTGGAAGTACCCGTGACGGGCGGCCTCGAACGCGAGGTGCAGGTGAACGTCAACCTGAACGCCTTGCAGGGCTACAACCTCACCTTCGACGACCTCATCACCACCATCCGGCAGGAGAACACCAACCTGCCTGGCGGTTCAGTAGATGTGGATCGGCTCAACTATCTGATTCGCATCGACGGCGAGTTCGAGAATCCAGAGGAGGAAATCGAAAATCTTGTCATCGAGAGCAAAGACGGCACACCCGTCTATGTGCGCGATGTGGCGGATGTGGTATTCGGCTACAAGGAACGCGCCAGCTACGCCCGCCTCCGTGTGCTCAAGTTTGAGGATGAAGAGGACAACCTGACCGTCCTCCCCGCCGATGAGATCGAGACGCTGCAAGTGGTCAACCTCGGCATCAAGAAGCGCTCTGGTGCCAACATTCTGGAGACCGCATCTGCTGTCCAGGCTACGCTGGATGCTTTTCCGTTACCGGCGGGCACGCAGGTCGTCATCACGGGCGACCAAAGCGAGCAGGTGCAAGTCATGGTGAAAGACCTGGAGAACAACATCATTGCCGGGATCATCTTTGTGATCGCTGTGCTGCTGTTCTTCCTCGGCGTCCGCAACGCCACCCTCGTGGGTATCGCCATCCCGCTGTCGATGTTCATTACGTTTATGATCTTCCAGGCGATGGGGCAGACGCTCAACTTCATCATCCTGTTCTCGCTCATCATCGCGCTCGGCATGCTCGTCGATAACGCGGTCGTGATCGTGGAAAACATCTATCGGTTCCGAGAACAGGGCCACTCGCGGTTCGAGGCAGCACGACTCGGCACCGCCGAGGTAGCCGGGCCTGTCGTTGCCTCCACCGCCACGACGATCGCGGCCTTCGGCCCGATGCTGTTCTGGCCTGGTCTGATGGGCGAGTTTATGAGCTACCTGCCACTCACCCTCATCGTCACGCTGGCCTCCTCCCTCTTCGTCGCCATCCTCATCAACCCGGGCATCACGGGTATCTTCATCCGGCTGGAAGACGAAGAACACCCGGAACGCCCGCGCACGGTGAAGATCATCGGAGCGGTCACCATACTGGTGTTCGGACTGGTGCTGGCCTTTGCGAACTACAAGATGCTGGTGGTGCTACTCATCACCGTGCCGTTGCTCATCCTGTTGCACAAGCACGTCATGAACCCCATCGGGCAAAAGTTCGTGCAGAAGGGCCTGCCGCGCCTCCTCGATAAATACCGCGCCTTCCTGCACTGGATGCTGGAGCGTGACTATACCGCCAGGCGCGCCATGCTGCGTAACACCTTCGCGCTGGGTAGCTTTACGGGCGGCTTTGTGCTGCTCATCCTGAGTAGCATCGTCGGCGGGCTGGCCGGGCAGACGGCATCCATGATTCTGCTGGTCCCCGGCGGCTTGCTGCTCGTGGTGGGCATTCTGGGCCTGATTTTCCATTCGCTCGAAAGCCTCTACCTGGGCGGGCGAGGCAGTGTCAAGGCCGGCTTGATCTTCGGCGGGGTCTCGTTCGTGATCGCTGGGCTGATGTACCTCAGCCCCCGCGAAGTCGAGCTGGTGTCGATCATCAACCTGATGATTCTGCCTGCGATCATCGTGGTGGTGGGGTTGATTGGCATGGCCTTCAACCGCCGCGAGCGGCTGGTGCTGACCGACAACCGCGCCCGCCTGATGACGGGGGTGCTCGGCTCCCTCTTTGCTATTCTGGCGATGTTTGTCGTTGCCAACCCCGGCACCGAGTTGTTCCCGGACACCGACCCGAACCTGATCAACATCACGCTCGAAGCCCCACTGGGCACCAACGTCGAGACCAGCAATCGCATCGCGGAGCAAGCCGAGGCGGCCATTGTCAATCTGCTGAATCAGGATGAGGTCGACCGGGCCAACCTCAAGAATATCTCCATCGGTGTGGGCGTGAGTGCCGATGCCGACTTCGGCGGCGGGGCCTCTAGCGCCGAACGCTCACGGCTGACGCTCAACATGGTCGATTACGCGGACCGTCCGGCATCGAGTAAGTTCACGATGACGCACCTGCGCGAGCAATTGCAGGGCATCCCTGGCGTAGAAATCGAATTTGCTAAAGACAATGCAGGCCCACCGACGGGCGCTCCGGTCAATATCGAGGTGTCTGGCGAAGACTTCAGCGAGATCTCGCGCATTACGCAGGAGATCAAGCAGCGGCTCGTACAGGCTTCGGAGACGGGTACCATCCCCGGTCTCGTTGATGTCGCAGACAACCTGAATACAGGCCGTCCCGAAATGCGCGTCAACGTGGACCGCGAGCGGGCCGGGCGTTTCGGGCTGAACACGTTCGATGTGGCTAACACCGTCCGCGCCGCCATCAATGGCATCGAGGCCAGCAAATACCGCACGGGCGAAGACGAGTACGACATTATCGTGCGCCTCTCCGAAGACGAACGCGCCAGCCTCGAAAGCATCAAGAACCTGACGATCATGAACGAGGATCAGCAGATCCCGCTGACCGCCGTGGCTAACCTCGAAATAGGCGGCGGGCTGGGTTCCGTCACGCGCCTCGACCTCAAGCGCGTCTCTACCGTCACAGGCGATGCCGCACCCGGCTACAATGCACAGGCCGTACTGGCGCAGGTGCAAGCCCACCTCGCGGACTATGAGCAGAACCTGCCCGCAGGGTATAACCTCGCCTACACCGGCGAGAACGAGGAGCAGGACAATGCCTTCGGCTTCCTGACGACGGCGTTGCTCATCGGCGTGGCGCTGATCTTTATGATCATGATTGCGCAGTTCAACAGTGTGAGCGGGCCGTTTATCATCATGGTGGCCGTCGGCTTCAGCCTCATCGGCGTGCTACTTGGGCTGCTGCTCACCCGCACGCCCTTTGGCCTGATGACCTTCATCGGCGTCATCTCGCTGGCGGGCATCGTGGTGAACAACAACATCGTGCTCATTGATTACATCATGCAACTCCGGGATCGGGGCCTGGAGAAACAGCAAGCCATCATCGAAGGCGGCGCGACCCGCCTCCGCCCGGTGACGCTGACCGCACTGACGACGGTGATCGGCCTTGTTCCGCTCACCTTCGGCATCAACATCGACTTCGTGGGATTGCTCTCCGACTGGGATCCGAACTTCGCCATTGGCTCGGAGAATACGCAGTTCTGGGGACCGATGGGTACGGCCATCATCAGCGGCCTGACCTTCGCTACCTTCCTCACGCTGGTCATTGTGCCGGTGATGTACTCGATCTTCGACTCCCTCGGCCTGCGCCTCGGCGCGCTCTTCTCCGGCAGAGAAGCGGAGGAAGAGGCCCTCGTCCCGGCAGGCAACGGCTATGGCGCTCCAGCAGGCGCGATGACGAAAACGCCACAGGGCCATGCGACCTCTGGCAATGGCAGTAGCTACAAGCCGGAGGTTGAAGAAGACCCGAAGGTGTAGCAAGAGATTCTGTCCTAACTCTAATGAAGAAGCGCCTCATCTGGAAAGACAGAGGCGCTTCTTCATTTTATTCTCACCTCAGAGAAAAATATCAGCATTGCTGGATCCTCGTCACTTGTTGTATGTTGCCACGTAGCAGTGAAAGCGGTCATCCTATCTGACTATGACCGCTTCTGCCGAAAGAACCCACCGTATATGGTTGCTCCCATCACCCATAAGATCCTGGCCCTCGGGCTGGCAGCGTTGCTGCTGGTGCAGTACGCACCGGTCGTGTGGCTGATGGAGAGCGGTGGGCACGAGGCTACCTGCACGCATTGCAACGAGGGTTTCTGCGTGCGCCACGCCAAAGGGCACGGCTCCCACGACGAGCATCACCCGATGGCGTCGAAGCAGCAAGATGCTATGCACAAGGCAAAGCATAGCCACCATGCAGAGAGCAAGCCGCAGTTCTGTACCTGCAACCACGGACAACCACAAGCGCTATCGACCGTCGTGGTTGACAAAGTAGTGTTGCACCCACCGCTCGGTGTCGAGCGGCCCTACGCCCTTCAAGCCCTTCTATCTGCCCCGGAAATGCTCCCTGTAGCATATTTCACCTCCGGGCTTTTCCACCCTCCCCGCGCCTAGCCGTCGTTGGTAGGACATAGGAATTGGAAATGGGTAGCTGTCAGCTTTTAGCTATCAGCCGTCAGCCTATAAGAAGCTGATCGCTGACGGCTGTATGCTGATAGCTTATCGCAGATACAGGAGGAAACAATGAATCATTGTTTGTACCGTAGTCCGGTGCAGTGTGCCCTATTGGTAGCGCTGCTGCTCGGACTCCCTTGGATCGGTGTGAGGACGGCTCATGCCCAGACGAAAGGCATCATCGAAGGCGTCGTGACCAATGTGGAGACGCAGGAGCGACTGCCAGGAGTACAGGTTTATCTCGAAAACACCACGCTCGGCGTCGTCGCCAATGCCGAAGGACGCTACCGCCTCGAAGCGCCTGCCGGAAGCTACACGCTGGTCGCTCGCTTCGTCGGGTTTGAGACGCAGCGTGTGGCAGTGACGGTGGAGGCAGAAAGCATAACACAGCGCGATGTAGCGCTGGCTGAAGGTACCGTGTTGCTGCAAGATGTGGTCGTTTCGGCCACCGGCGAGCGTCAGTCGAAAGCGGAAATCTCGGCGAGCATTGGCACGATTGACAAAGACGCCATTGACGAGGCCAAGCCTGGCCATCCGTCCGAGATCATGGGGCGGATTCCGGGCGTGTGGGTGAACCAGACAGCAGGCGAGGGCCACATGACAGCCATCCGCCAGCCGCTCACCACCAACGCCGTCTATCTTTTTCTCGAAAACGGCGTCCCGACGCGCTCGACGGGTTTTTTCAACCATAACGCGCTGTATGAAATCAACATCCCGCAGGCTGAGGGCATCGAGGTCATCAAAGGCCCCGGCACAGCGCTCTACGGCAGCGATGCCATCGGCGGCGTTATCAATGTGACGTCGCAATCGGCACCGGTTGCGCCGGAAGTGGAGGCATCGGTGGAAGGCGGTTCGTATGGCTTCGGGCGGCTGCTACTAAGTGGCGGCACGACCGTCGGCAACAGCGGGCTACGGCTGGATGTCAACGCCACGCGGTCGGATGGCTGGCGCGAGGCGACGGAATACAACCGGCAAAGCGCCACAATCCGCTGGGACCTCCGCCTGCCCGGTGCCTCGCGGCTACGCACGGTAGCGGCGTTCTCGAACATCGACCAGGAGCCTGCCGGGTCGTCGGCCATTTCGCAGGAGGATTTTGCGGCGGATCCGACGATCAACTACACGCCGATCTCGTTCCGCAAAGTACAGGCGTTCCGGCTGTCATCCGCCTACGAGCGGTTCACCGAAAACGCCAACATGAGCCTGACGCCGTATTTCCGCTTCAGCACGATGGACCTGCTGCCCAACTGGTCGCTCTCGTTCGACCCTTCGGTGTGGGAAACGCAGAACTATTCCATCGGCCTGCTCGCCAAATATCGCTACGACTTCGACCCGATGGACGCACGGATCATTACGGGCGCGGATCTCGATCTCAGTCCAGGCGAGCGGATCGAGACAAAGGTGGCAGCTACCCGCGAGGGCAAGGAATACACGTCCTACACGCGAGAAGAGGCCCTGTATGATTATGATGTCACGTATCGGCAGGCGGCGCCGTATATCCACGCCGAGATTGAGCCGGTCAGCGGGTTGCGCTTCAACGGCGGCCTGCGGCTGGATGTGCTGGGCTATGATTATAAGAACAACCTGAGCGTCGTCACTGAGGGGTCGCACCGACGGGCGGCAAGCACCACGCGGAGCTTCACCCACCTCAGCCCCAAACTAGGCGTCACCTATCAGATCAGCCCGCGGGCCAACGTCTTTGCGGCCTATCGCCACGCCTTCCGCGCTCCCTCCGAAAGTGAACTCTTCCGACAGGGATCGACCTCCAACACGCTCGAACTACAACCACTCAAGGCCGACAACTACGAAGTCGGTTTGCGGACGCAGCTTGTGGAGCAGGTGGAGTTGGAAGTGTCTGCCTACACAATGACCAAAACCGACGACATCGTAGACCTCACTGACGAAAACGGGATTCGGCAGAGCACAAACGCGGGCGAAACGAGGCACCGGGGTATCGAGACACTCCTCATCATCAAGCCTGTGCACGACCTCGAACTTCGCGGCAGCTTCTCGTACGCCCAGCATACCTATGAGGAATGGCGCATCAGTGCGACGACAGACCTCAGCGGCAATGAGATCGAAGTCGCGCCCCGCGAAGTAAGCAACGTGTCGGCAACCTACAAGCCCTCCTTCCTGCCGGGCAGCAGTCTTTCACTGACATGGGACCACCTCGGCGGCTACTGGATGGATCCGGAGAACAGCGCCAAGTACGGCGGCTACGACGTCTTTAGCCTCCACGCCGCCTACGATATCACCCGCGACATTTCCGTCTTCGGGCGTGTCATCAACCTGACAGACGAGCTGTATGCGGAACGGGCGACCTACAATGCTTTTCGAGGCGAAGAATTCGCGCCGGGCTTGCCACGCACCGTATATATCGGGTTGCAATACAACCTGAGCCGCTAACCATTGAGCATAGAGGATGGCAGATCAGGAATAGCAACTCGTGTCTCGATCTGCCATCCTCGCCAACTTGAGGAAAACTATGTTTGCAACATATAGAAATACCCTGCTGGCCGTGCTGGTACTCGGCGCGCTGGCAGGATGCGAAACAGAGCCAACGCCACAGGCACCGTATCAAGAAGAAGCTGCTGTTGACACCATCCCGTCAACCATCAATTTGACGGTGACAGAAGGCAACGTCAGCGTACCGACAACAGCCATTGATCCCCAAACAGGGACGGTCTACTGGGCGTGGTTCGGAGAGCAGGAGGAAACGATGCACGTGTATCTTGCGTGGCTGGATCCGGGCAGCACCACGCCGAGCACGCCGGTGCAAGTCAATCAGGGGCCCGACATCGTCAACAGGCATGCGCAGGCTCCAGCACAGATCGTCGTCGGGCCGGAAGGCAACGTCTATGTGGCATGGACGACGCGCATCGACATCGAAGGCGAGCGCTTCCCGGCCAGCAACCTGATGCTGGCACGCTCGACGGATGGCGGGCGCACCTTCGAGCCGGAGATCGCGGTGAATGACGACGTAGATGGCATGCTCGCCGGGCATACGTTCCATAACATCGCCGTTGGACCAGAGGGCCATATCTACGTCGCGTGGCTCGATGGTCGCAAGCGGGCACAGGCCAAAGCACAGCAAGCGAACGGCAATGCACACACGCCGATACGCCGGGCCAATTTCTCGCTGGTGCGACATGAACCCGGCACCGAGGTGCGCCTGGCTCGCTCGGCGGACGGCGGCAAGAGCTTCGGCGAAAATGTCGTCGTTGCAAAGAACAGCTGCCAGTGTTGCCGGACGGCACTGGCTGTGGCAGCGGATGGCACCGTGTATCTCGCCTGGCGGCATATCTTCGGCGACAACATCCGCGACATGGCGCTGGCCCGCTCAACGGATGGCGGACAGACGTTTTCAACCCCGACGCGCATTCATGAAGACGGTTGGCACATCGATGGCTGCCCCCACAGCGGTCCGTCGCTGGCAGTGGATACACAGGGGCGTGTCCATGCAGCATGGTATACTGGAGCCGAGCAGGGCATGGGGCTTTTCTACGCGGTGTCGGAAGATGGCAGCGCTCCTTTCAGCACCCCGGAGCCGCTCATCAGGGACGTTCCGATTTCTCAATCTGCCCTTACTGCTGATGATAAGGGGCGCGTCTGGCTCGCCTGGGAAAATGCCCCCACGGATCAAGTACAAATCGCGCAAGTCGGGGTCGGTGGCGTAGAGAAAAATGATGCCACAGCATTTGCTGGCGAAACCCCGACGATGGCTTCTGCAAAAGGATCGCACGTGGTCACCTGGATGGAAGGTCAGGCGATCAAAGCCCAGGTCCAGCGCAACTAAGCCTCAGTTCTGAATGGGCCAGTAGATGCCAAAACGGAAGCGGCGCTCGGGCAGCGGATAGGTGGGCACAATCAGGGTGCCCACCTGCACCTGCGTGCCGCTGAGCACGTTATCGAAGGCCACAAACACTGTGGCCGTGCGAATGCCACCTTTGATGACTACATCGAGCACGCCGGAAGGCCCAAAGACACGCGCATCAGCAGGCGGGACAATGAGCAACCCCGTCGGCGGGTGTAGCAAGCGACTGCGAAATTCCGTCCAGAAACGCCCCTGCAACGCGATATCAAGATCAAGATCCCCATTGAAAAGCTGGTAGCGGGCTCCGAATTGTCCGTGCGCGAAGAACCTCGGCAGGCTGGCCCGCACGCGGAAATGCTCGGGCGAGTCGGTGTCGTTGAGGAATTGGACGAGGGTAGGCTGTGCCGTCAGATAAAAGCCGCGTTGCGCATCACGCCGCCAGCCAATGTCGCCGCCCACACCCGCCCGGCGAAAAGGGCTCCTGGCAACGCGAACCGCTACCGAATCCGTGACGGATGTTTCATACAAATCGAGTGGCTGCGTGACTTCATGGGCAAAGCCAAACCCCGTTACATCAACGGGTCCTAACCGCGCCGCAAATCCGATTCGGCCCTGTACCACGCGCCCATTGGGAATGTCATCTGCCCCTGTCAAAAAGCGCCCGAAGCCATGCTCTTCGATCCATGAAACCGGCTGCCCTGCAACCGACGCTTCTCCAAAGAGCCGCACCGCGCCCGGCTGCCAGCCCAACCTGACGGATCCGCCTGGGACAGTCGCGGCGTCAGTGATGTGGAGCCCGCCTTCGAGCGTTGCATCGAAAGTACCGCTCCGAAAAGCATCGCGGACGATAGCGTGAAGCTGTGAACGGGAAAGACCAAGCGAGTCCGGCAAAGCACTCTGGCGGCTGTGGCGGAGGCGATCCGTCCAGCCTTCTACGAGCAGACGGATTGCGTGTGGGCCGTGGCGCAGATCCTGCTGCACACGCCCGCCGAAGCGGTTGGTTTTGGCATCGAGCGAATCCTGATTGGAGTTGATGTAGCGAAACGTCTGCGCCGTCCAGTAGGCCGAGGCGGTTAGTGGTTCGGCGCTGGACCAAAGGCGAGCGCGGGCCGTCAGCGCAAGGTCATTGCGGATGGTCTGACGGCGCGCATTCGGATTGCGCACATCGGCCCCGATCCGTGTGTAAATCGATTCGAAGGGCAGACCGGGCTGCGGTTGGACGCCGCCATGTGCCCCCACGTAGCGCCGGTTGTGCAGGTTGTTAACCTCCAGCGACCAGCGAGCCTGCGTATAGCGCAGCCGCCCCCACACCTGCCGCATCCGCCGTAGCCGACTGCCAGGATATTCGCCATCGGCCGCGTGCCCGCCATAGCCAAACAGTGCGCTCACGACACCCGGCTTGCCAAACAGCGAGCGAAGGCGTTGCTGGGCATGTACCCCCATCACGCTTTGCAACCCCGTGTTGCTCGTGCGATACGTCAACTCCGTCAGCGGCTGCGGCGCGTCGAACGGGCGGAGCGTGGCTTGCAACGCGAGGGGCGTACCGAGGCGGCTAGCTCGCATGGTCAATGGCTCTAGAAAAGCCATCGGCAGCATGTCGTAGCGCGGGCGGCCTGTCACGGGATCGTCGAAGGGCAAGCCATTCAGCAGCAAGCCGATGCGGTGCGGATTCAGACCGTACGGGCTCCAGCCATCAGGCCAGCCAAACGCGCCAAATTCGTAGATGAACGATGCTGG
>DATGCC010000757.1:0-2261 GCA_035312345.1 Rhodothermales bacterium | reverse complement strand
CCAGGTGGTTCTCGATGTCGTCGTAGCGCAAGATCTGGCTGACGGCACCTACGTAGAGATCGCCCTCGTAAAAGGCAAGCCCCGTCGGCATCGTCAACTCGTCGTCGATGACGTAGACCTGATCGGCCCGGTAGTCCCCGTCGCGGTCTACCACCGCATGGACTTTGCCTTCGCCCCGCGAGCCGACAAACAGGGTGCCGTTGGGCGACCGGCTCATGGCGCGGGCGTTCGGCACCTCTTCGGCATAGACGGCGATGCTAAAACCATCGGGCAGCACAATCTTGTCGAGCGGCAGATCTGTGGTGGGTGCTTCGGATGCAGATGTGTTCGTAACCGGCGTCTCTGCCGTGGGCGCTTCCGGGGCAGAATCGCCAGCACAACCCATTCCAAAGCTGAGGAGGAGCACAAGCAGTATCAAGCGCATAGTGGGGGTAAGCATCGGTGGAGAGAAGGACACGCTCGGTTGTATTCGTGCCCGCCTGGCTGGTTCTAGAAAGTACAGATGCGTTACGAGAAAAAGGGCTGCTATCCCATTTCCTGGTCTGAAGATCCTTCTTCGTAGGGTGGCGGTTTGGCCTCCAACGGCTGGGACGAACGCTCCACCTCCAACGGTGCATCATGGGCCTCCAGCGCTTTCGGCTTGTCGGGAAAGGCTCCTTTGATGAGATAGGCCACCTCGTCGGCCTGTTCGATGTTATACTTGGCCGTCATCGTCTTGTGGTTGAACAGATCGACGATGGTGCCGATGAAGCAGAACCCGGCGGTAAAAAGATACAGCAAACCCATGCCGACCTGATTTAGATAAAACCGCTGGACACCGGCAAGAGCAAAGAAACCGACAAGCGTCGTAATGAGCGTGACGGTATCGTCTTTGCGGCGCTGCCGGTAGACGTGGGCGAAGTGCTCGGCCTGCTCCTCCGTCATATCCTTCATCCACTGCGCCACGCGTACCTGCTCGTCACCCTGCAACTCGGGCATGTAGCGAATCACTTTCGACATATTGTTGGGGTTATGCGTTGTTGGATAGAGAAACCGGAGGTGGTATCCGCCGGGGGGCCACCGCGTCCCACACCAGCCGCCCGATGTGCCCGGTCAGCACCACTACGGCGACGATGCCCAGCGGATGCGTCGCCAGCGACTGGGCCACCTCGCCCCGAAACAAGTAGGCCACAGCATGGCCGAGGCCACACCCAGGGCACCACGTCACACCCAGCCATTTGAACAGGCACCCGTTGATCAGCCCCTCCGCACGGGGATCAGCGCAAGCCATCGCCACGAGCCCAGCCGTCCAGACGAAGGCTTCCAGCGGGATGCGCCGGAGCAACCTACTGTATGTACGAAAAAAAGAAAGCATCGGCATTATCAGGGAAGCGTTAGCCTCTACGCGGCATGGCATGCAAAGATACGACAGCCAGGGCTTTGGAAAATGGGGACTAGGAAAGGGTGAGAGGGGGATGAGGATGGGGCGTGGGAGTTTGGGAGCTAAAAGGTGGAGGATCGAAAGAACAAAGAACTCTACACTCCAAACTGGAGCCACTCGAAAATCCAAAATCGCCAACCTAAAATCCACCCTCTTCTCCTTCCCGAATCTCGCGCAGCAACCTGGCAAAATCCACCCGCCCGATGTCCGGTGCCCGGCGGCGAATGCGGTGCAGCGTCTGCCCGGCGAGGGCCAGGATACGTTCTTTGCGGCGATCCTTTTCCTTTCGCTCGTCGGTGTCGTGGAGGGCGCTGTCGAGTTCAAAAAAATAGCGGGGCCGGTAGTCATCATGCTGATCAAAAACCACACAGTCGATAAGCGCACGGAAGAAATAAGCCCGCTCCTCGCTCGTCAGTTCGTCTTTGATCTGCTCGTAATCAATAACGGCCCGCAGCGCAACATTCGGATACACAAAGTACGTCGCAAAAACGTCGCGGACAGCGAGAAAAAAGGTTGCCTCCTGCTGCGACTTAAACAGGCTGAGGGTCGCGTCTGCCTCGTGCCACGGCAGGCTGACCGCGAGATCGATGTCATCGTCCTGGGCATGCGCCACCGGTTCTGGCGCGGGCGGATCGTACTGAGCCAGGAGAGCAGCACAGCGCGGGTTCTCCGGGCAGAAGCGGGCATAGCCGACCGCTGCCTCAGGCCGACCCGCATGCAGCGTCACCAGCGCCTCGACGACGGTTTCAAAGCGTGCTTCGGAGAGTTGGTAAAAGCCGCCATTGTGGAGCAGAAAAAGCTTTTCCAGGGCTTCGGTAAATGGTTCGGGCGCAGCGGCAGA
>DATGCC010000756.1:0-14526 GCA_035312345.1 Rhodothermales bacterium | reverse complement strand
AGTAGGCGACGACATTACCGCTCTGCTTGCTTCGTACGCGCAACCCGACGACGGGCACCGAGTGGATGCCGGGCGCGGCTGTGATGTGCCAGACTGCATCGTCTAGCACCAGCGCTCCTGCTTCGTGCGGAATGGGCTGCCATTGTATCTTCGGCAAGCCGTCCCACCGGCTCGTATCGAATGTGTCGAAGCAGCGACGGGCCTGGTCCAGCGCAGGCTCGATGCCATAGACGGGGATCGGCCTGCGTCGTCCGGCGAGCCAGATTTTTTCCATGAATAAAGGAAAGCCACTCACATGGTCTGGATGTTCGTGCGTAACAATGAGTGCAGTGATGGTGTCGAGCGCGATATCGGCAGCCAGGAGCCGCTGCACGACATCACCGCCGCAATCCACGACAACGGTGGATGTGTCATTGGTGATGGCGAGCATGGTGGTGGTGCGGTGCGGGTCGCTCAATGCCGCGCCCGTGCCGAGTAGATGAAGCGTGGGCATGATGGTTGGTTTCTCCGGTTATTGGTTTGTGGTTGCTGGTTTCCGGTTCTTGGTTTCAGAGGGGATGGATCTGCAAAGCATGAACGCTCCACGCTTTGCCCCATAGATTCATAGACTCCCAGTTTCTTGAAACGTACCTTGCGTCTCGCTCTAAGAAACTACGTAACAACATGATTCGCTACTTAACGGCAGGAGAATCGCACGGCGAAGCACTCATTGGCATTGTAGAAGGGATGCCGGCGGGTGTGCCGCTGACAGCTGAAGATCTCAACCGCCATCTGGCGCGGCGCTGGCTCGGCTTCGGGCGCGGCGGGCGTTCCAAGTTCGAGCGCGACCGCGTGCATATCTACAGTGGCGTGCGGTTTGCAAAGACCATCGCCAGTCCTATCGCGCTTCGGCTCGACAACGCGGCCTACACGAAGGATAAATCCGGCTGGCCGGAGGTGATGTCGGTAGAAGCTATCGACAACCCCGTTGAGTCTGTGACGTTGCCCCGGCCCGGCCATGCCGACCTCGTGGGGGTGCAAAAGTATGGGTTTGACGACATCCGTCCCGTGATTGACCGCTCCAGCGCCCGTGAGACGGCGATGCGGGTGGCGTGTTGCTCGGTGGCGCGGCAGTTGCTCAAGCAGTTCGGCATTGAGGTGGGCAGCCATGTCGTGCGGCTGGGCGAAGTGGGCTATGAAAACGCAGAGGCGTGGCGCGACCGTGTGGAAAAGCTCATTGCCGACGGGGCCGAGGCGATCAATACCGTCGCTGATGAGAGCGAAGTGCGGATGCTTGATGATGACCTCACTACCCAATGCATCGAACACATCAAAGCGATGAAGAAAGAGGGTGATTCGCTCGGTGGCGTTTACGAGGTAGTGGTGACAGGCGTGCCGCCGGGCCTTGGCTCGTACGTTCACTGGGATCGTCGGCTCGACGGGCAACTCGCCCAGGCCATTCTCTCCATCCAGGCACAAAAAGGCGTCGAGATTGGCGACGGGATCCAGGCGGCGTTCCGGCCCGGCTCACAGGTGCACGATCCAATTCTGAAAGAAGGAGACACTTTTCCGCGGCGGACCAACCATGCAGGCGGCATCGAAGGTGGCGTTTCCAACGGGATGCCCATTGTCGTGCGCGGCTATATGAAGCCCATCCCCACCCTCATCAAACCGCTCGACACAGTCGATATTGCAACCGGCGATGCGCAGCCCACGCGCTATGAGCGTAGCGACGTGACGAGCGTACCTGCCGCATCAACGGTGGCAGAGGCGACCGTCTCGTTTGTTATTGCGAACGCCTTGCTTGAAAAGTACGGCGGCGATAGCCTGGACGAGATGCTGCGGCGATACGAGCAAGAAGGGCATCGCTAAGATCACGCGATCTCCGCTAACATCACTTCGCGCAGGCGGCGCAGGGCCAGGCTCGACTCCGCAGCCATAAATCGCCGAAAGAGCAGGTAATCGATCACAGATTCCCAGCGTTTCTGCAAACGGTACACAAACGTGCGTTCAAAGAACGTCCCGCTTATTTCAGGGGTCAGATTGTAGGTGATGGCACCCCGCACCCGTCCTCCAATGGCCCCTTCAATGCGCCATCGATACGGGGCTTCGTGCTGGTTGACCGTCCAAGTTACCACGGCCTGGTAGCCTGCCAGGCAAAAGTCTTCGACAACCTGTTCGCCGAGTTGCATCGGGCGCGTGGTCTGGCCGGTTACGGCTTGTGATGCAGGATGCCACAGGGGCCAGTTGCCGGAGGTGGTGACAAAATCGAAGACGTGCTCAATGGGTAGAGGGAGGTAGCGGGCTGTCTGGATCAAGGATTCGCGGGTGACCGCTTTCTTGAGGTGATCCATCTGCAACATGCATTTCTCTAGTTTCACGCTTTCAAAACAAGTAGGCAACGCCGATACGAATGCTGCGCGGGTTGCCGGGCGTAAAGTGTAGCTCTGAAACAGAGTTTGCATCGCCCGGTAGGCGCGATTCCGTGTCAAATTGCGCCTCATTCCAGTCTACATCCAACAGGTTTTCCAGAACGGCATTTATCTTTACCGCACCAAAGCGATACGCGCTCGACAGGTTGATGAGGGTGTATCCTTCTGCCGTAACGCTACCATCTTCATTGGCGGGACGGCTGCCCACATGCACATACCGGAGGCTGCCTTCAAAGCCATCGGGATGCAGCGCTGTGAGACCACCCGTAGAGGTGACGCGCGGTGCGAGGGGAATCGCATTGGCATCGTCTGGCTCATCGCGGAGGAAACCACGCGAGAGGTTGACATCAGCATCCGCCGAAAGCCAGGAGGTGAGCCCCAGCCGTGCTTCCAGGTCCAGTCCGTAGCGGCGGCTGCGTCCACTCAGTTCGGTAAAGCCACCATCCCCCACAAAGACAAACTCGCGCTCCAGATCGAGCAGCCAGGCGGCAGCAGACAGGTTAAGGAGTTTGAACGGACGAGCTCGAATGCCCACCTCACTGCCAATGGCGCGCGGCAAGGTCCCCACCGACCGCTGCACCGGGTCGTAGTTCTGGTCAGCGAGGCGGGCATCGATCTCGTCCTCACTCAGCCCATCGCGTCGGTATACCTTCACCAGATGCGCTACCCGTGCGTCGATGATAACGTTGCGGGCATCGTTAGAGTGAAAACTGGTACCAAAATTAGCGAACAGGTTGAGCGAAGTCGTTGGGCTGACGACCAGGCTGGCTTTGGGGCTGAGGATGCCCTGTTGGGCGTAGCCCGAGGCGTGGGGCAGGGGCGCATCCTCGCCTTCCAGCCGATCGTTCACATCATAGGTGAAATAGTCGCCGCGCAGGCCCAGTTGCAGGCGCACGAGCGGCGAAAAGATAAAGTCTTGTTGTCCCCACAGGTACAAATTACGCTCGGTGATCTCGGCATCGACAAGGGCCGTGTCGCGGATGCGGTCAGGGCTTTGCCACAGGGTTACGTTCACGTCGTCAGCGCGGAAGCCGCCGCCCATCGTTGTGGTCGCGAAGCTGGGGCCGAGGCCGTAGGAAAAGCGGTAGCGTCCGTTGAGGCCGTACAACTGGCGTTCGTCTGTCTGCTCGATCATGTCGCCGTCGGCCTCATCTTCGAGAAAGAAGGTGAAGTTGGAGAATAGCTTGAACGTGTAGCCGCTGGCATAGCCTTGCAGTTGAAACGCGCTATTTCCGCTTTCCGCGTCGTAGGTCAGGTTGAGGTTCTGACGCGCTGTCGTGCCCCCTTCGAGGTCGTCGATGGTGCCGAAGCGGTTGATCAGGCCACTGTCTACAGCACGTTGCGGGATCTGACCGGAGGCATCCCACGCGGAGCTAAAGCCGCTGACACTGAGGGCGAGTTGTGAGCCTTGCCCCAGATGCGTGTGAAATTTGCCAAACAGGTTGAAACGGTCGAAGCCCTGTGGACTCTCGAATGGCCCATCGGAACGGTAAAACTGACCGGCGAGGTACGCTCCCTGGTGTTTGCCAGGGACTGGAATTTGGTAGAGCGTCGTGACGCTGGCGGTGTTGAACGCGCCACCTTCCACACGCACCAGATTCTGGTCCAGATGGTCTCTTGTCTCGAAAGAAATCGCACCTGCCGTGGCGAGGTTGCCGTACTGCGCAGAATACGGTCCTTTAAACACATCGACTCCTTCTACCACATCAGGGATGACAAAGTGCAGATCGGCATAGCCCTGCCCGTGCCCGTGTGAGACCATATTGACGGGCATGCCATCGACCGAGATATGGACATCGGTGCCGTGGTCAGCGTCGAAGCCCCGCAGGAAAATCTGCTCGGCTTTGCCGCCGCCTGCATGCTGCGCCGTGATGAGACCGGGCGTCAATTGCAACAGGTCCTGCGCTGACCTCGTGGGGCGGGTAATCAAATCGAACGTGCGCACCGCCATCGAAGATGCTGCCGAAAACGGACGATCCGCCTGCGCAAGCACTTCGCCGAGGTCAATAGGCTGACTTGTTAGCGTGAACCTTACTTCGGTTGTCTGGCCTGCCGTAACAGTCACCTGCCGTCGCCCGGTTCCGTAGCCAAGCAGGCTGGCGACGAGCGTATAGGTGCCGGGCTGTATGCGGACAATCTCAAACTGCCCTTCCAGTCCCGAAGCGGTGCCCTGTCCGGTCTCTTCTAGATACACGTTCGCGCCGGGTAGGTCGGCACTGGCCTCAGCGTCTACAACCGTGCCCTGGATGCGGCCCGTTGTTTGAGCCAGGGTAGGGGCAGGCAACACCAGGAGCAACAGGGCTCCTATCAGGCAAGATTTTAAAGTTATCAACGTGCTCAACATCGTTGGGCAGGGCATTAAGCGTTAGACTTCAGAGAATGCAGCAGGGCGCGGGCTTCCTGCGCGGTGGAGGGGCTCTCGATGTGCAGGTTAGCGTCGAGGGCCTGCTGGAACTGCCGGGCGGCTTTGTGGGGTTGCCCGGCTCCCTGATAGATGGCCCCTGCCCGGTAATGCACCATCGCGTCGCCTGTGTTCAGGCGCATGGCTTTTTCGATGTAGGGAATGGCTTCAGCAGAGCGGTTATTTTTGTGGAGCGTCCAGGCGTAGGTCTCCAGCGCGTGCAGGTGACCGGGGCGGCGGTTGTATTCTTCTTCGGCTAATTGTAGCGCCTCGTCTAGCTTCCTGTCGTAGTCGGCGAGGAAGTCGGCGTATTCCATCTTGGCGTTTTCGCCCATAGCGAAGTAGCCGTCGAAGGCTTCTTCGATCTTGGGTAGTGTGGCTTTGATCTGATCAGTGTTGCCGGTAAGCTGATAGGTTTCCAGCATCTGCTCCAGATAGGCTTCCGAGGGGGTGCTGGCGTAGGCTTCGTTCAGCAGGTCAAGCGCTTCGTCGTACTCACCTTTGACGGTGTGGACGTGAGCCAGCCCAGCGAGGGCGTTGGTATAGGTCGGCATCTCTTCAAGAATGCCATTGAAGATAAAGGCCGCGGTGTCGGGCTTATTCTCGGCCAGATGCAGGTTGCCGAGATGATACAGTGCCCAGGAGCGTTCGGCGGTGTTGCTGACCCCGGCGTCGGCGGCCATGCGCATGGCTTCGATAGCGCCATCGGTGTCGCCGTGCAACTCACGGAGATACGAGGCGCGGGCATAGGAGGCCAGCGAGGGCTTGATACTGAGCATCCTGTCCGACATCTCGACGGCGCGGTCGTATTCTCCCAACTCCACCAGCGCATCGACGAGGGTGCCGTAGTTGTACGCGTGGTTGGGGTATTCAGCGATCAGTTCTTCGGAAAGGGCTTTCCCTTTTTCAAACTGGTGTAGGGTATTTTGGAGCGAGGCATTAAGGACGTGGGCGTAGTAATTGTCTGGATCGCGTAGCAGGGCCTCTTCGAGTAAATCTTGCGCCTGCGGGATGTAGGTTTGCTCGTCGGCTGTCTCGCGGGCGCGTTGCATCATCAATTGCGACAGGGCGATGTAGTTTTTGACAACGTCCGGCTGCTTGGTGATTTGCTCGCGGTAGAAATCCTCGGATGTGCTGGCGTTGATGAACTGCGATTCCGGCAGCAATTCTGCGAGGCGTGTGTCTGCCTCGGGGACGGTGCGGTCGGCGGTCTGATACTGCCAGTACCAGTAGCCCAATCCAGCAATGACGACGAGGACAAAAAGGAGGGGACCAATTTTGCTTTTCATGGGATTGCTTTTTGGATGATTAATGCACTGAAATGTTGAATATCGAACAAGGATTTTAGAATGATGAAATGAAAGGCAACCCTTTCTGCATTCAACATTCCATGCTCTTCATTCGACAGTCTCTGTTTTAAGGGAAGCCGGGGGGATGGGTAGCAGGCCGCATCCCCCCGACACCCCTCAAGGCACCTGGCTTACTTGATCAGGAGCGCTTTTTTGGCGGGAAGGACCCGGCCGTCCATCTCGATGCGGTAGAAATAAGTACCGCTGGCGAGGCCGGAGGCGTCCCAGTTGATGGCATGCTGACCGGCGGTGTGTTGCCGGTCGACCAACGTCTCGATCAGGCGACCCTGCACGTCATACACCCGCACGGCCAACTGAGCTGGTCGCTTGACCTGGTACTCAATGGTGGTCGTCGGATTAAACGGATTCGGGTAGTTCTGATCGAGGATGAAAGCTTCGGGCACGGCCATGCCCAGCACGCCTGGTTCGGTAGACACGCTCAGTGGGTTGTCTGCCGTCAAGTCCTTGACGTAGTCATAGCCGCGATGCGGTTCTGGCACGAACGGGAAGGTGCTATCGATGGGTTTGTCGTTGACATACGGCCCGGCGACGAAGCCCAGCACATCTTGTAGATCCTGTGTGACGGGCGAGGGGCTGCTGTTCGGATCATAATCGTCGTACCACAGCCCGATGGCGGCCAGCACGATGCCCGAGACCGCCTGCAACTCAATACGTGTTACGTCATCTTCGAGGCGGCGTCCGTTCGGGAAGCCATCCATATTCGGGATGAACTCCAACTCGGCGTCGTCCGTGAAGCGGGGATCAGTGAGACCCAGCACGGCAGCCTGCACAAGCCCCAGCGTACTGAAGTCATCACTGCTTCGGTCGGTGACAGGCACGGCCATGTTCAGACGCAGCATGTCGCCCGCAGCAGGCAGAAAGTTGTTAGCAAAGGGCTTGCCAGCAGCCAGCGGATCGCCGCCTTTACCTGTTGCCAGTTGATACGGTGGGACGTTGGGCACGCCTACAAAGAAGGCGGGCCAGATGTCTACCGAACGGGGCATGCCAGCACCTGGCAGCAGCAGGTTGCCAAAAAGATCGTCATCCAGCGCGGTACCCTCTACCGCGTCGCTGCCTTTCAACCCGAAGAGGCCATCGGCTCCGTTGGTGAAGTCAAAAGCTCCCAGCGAGTTCTCCTGAATGCGGAGCGCCGAGAGGGCTGGGACAGCGCCGCCAAACTGGTCGTCGTCCATGTACAGGGCGAGTTCCGGGTTGTAGAAGTACTCGTAGAAGGCGTTGCCTTCATCGTAGGGCGTGCGCGAGTTCCAGTAATCCTTTTCACCTATCGGGATCACGGCCTCGTTGGTGAGCGGCATACCCAGGCGCGAGACCTGAATCCACGGGCCACTGTACGTGGGCTCTTCACCTTCAAACGAGAGGGTGCGCATCTGCGGGCGGCTGGCCGAGGCCCACACGCCAATCACGAAGTCGCCATCAAGGATGTTGTCTGCATCTGCTGCATCAAGGCCATCTTTTTGCAGCATGTTGATCGGAATCTGCATAACAATGCTGTGCGTGTTGAAGCCAGCCACGGCGTCGCGGGCACAGTTTGCATTGGCCGGATTCTCGCAGAACTCGCTGCGGACACCGCCGAGGTCGAAAATACCGCCGAGATCCACAAAGAAGGGATCATCACGCGGCCCGACGAAGACCGTCTCGCCTGTCTGGGCGGTGGTGATGGCATCTTGCACGAGTGCGCTGTAGGTGGTGTTGAGACCTGCGGCTCCTTCAATGGAGCGCGGCCCAATATTATTGGGTGGCACCACGCCATCGCTTACGATGGTGTTGAAGGTTTGTCCGTTGTCGGTGCTTTTCTCCAGCGTGTAGGTGGCCTTCAGGTTCTGCGCACCGAGGCGGATGTTGAAGAAGGTGCTCGGGTCTTCATTTTCCAGGTCGAACGTGAACCGATACAAGATGTCGTCACCGGTCGTTGTGGCGTCGTTCTTGATGTGAATCTCGTAGCGGATGTTCTCGCCGAAGTTGTGGTAGTTCGGTCCACCTTCAGGCAGTTCGAGCGGGATGTAGTTGGCAATGATAGTGACGGTTTCGTCGTTGTCTGGTGACCGGAACGCATAGACGTCCGTGTTATCCGCCAGCGGATCGGTGCTGATCATTGGGGCCTCGCGGTGGCTCGATGCATCGCCCAGTGGGGGGGTGGCCAGGGTGAAAAAGAGCAGGGCCGCCAGAATGGGTATGGCCCATAATGCTTTGGTTAGGGTCTTCATGGGTACCTCCATAGGTACGGTTTCTGAATAACTCTGTGGGAGTGTGGTGAGCGTCGGTTCAAGGGTGTTCTGCATGCGTTCAGGCATGCCGTAAAAAATTTGCAAGCAGTTTTGCCTGGTTCGTCCTGTGTCCTTTGTGGGGCAAGTCGGGCAAGAGCTTCATCGCACGAAGCAAGCCGGCCAGGTCCCACAGGTGGAGGCCTTTTGTAATAGTCTCCTCGTCGAACGTCAGGATGGAAATGCCACACGCGGTGATGTGCTGCCCCGTCGGAGGGACATCGAGGAAGAGGCCCTGGTGGGTTCCTTCCATAATCCACGACACTGCCACGCGGTCGGACTGCGTCATCACTTCGGTGACGGCAAGCTGGGTATCTGGAAAAGCCTGAAACCATTCTTCGTACGCTGCTTGCACGGCATCGCGGCCCTGGCAGCGCCGGGCACGGCTCACATCCAGGCCTTCATAAGTGAGCGCGTGTAGCCCGGCGATGCGGGAAGCATCATGGCTCTTGAAAGCCTCCAGAAACTGTCGCAGGAGGGGAGCCTGAACCGGGTGCTCAATGAGCATGCTGGCGTAGTCTGTTTCGTTCACGTTTTCCAGATCTATCTCAGGTTGAACCGATCTGAAAACAAGCTATTCATCGCACGGAGGCCCCAACAGGTCACTTATTGTTCATTTACTGCTCGCTTCTTGTTCAACCTGCTACGAACCCGTTATCTATACCTTTAATAGCAGGGAAGAAGCGGTCGTTTTCTAGGAGATGGGCTGAAATTGAGAGAGAAAGGCAACCCCAAAAAAGAAAGCCGGACATGCACTATGCCCGGCTTTCAAAGCACCTGAGAGGAGGAAAGGGCCATGCTTAGAAGACTTGCTGATAGATGGCAATACCACCCTGCAAAATGGTGACTGACGTAAACGCTGACTCGGCAGGCTCGTCCGTTGGCTCACCGAGGTAGTAGGCAAAGGCGTCCCCTGTTTCGCCGCCGTCAGTGGCGCGGGCAAAGAACCAGGAGGCTCCAAGCGCCTCGTGCACATCGCGCCCCATGATGCGTCCGTCAAAGGACACTGAGCCATCGTCGTTCAACTGTACATGCTGTACAGAGACGCTGAATGTTTGGCGGTCTCCATTCCTGAACTCAAGATATCCGCTATCGCCTTTTGAAACGCCCATGGTGTGGGATACCGAAAAGGAAATCGTGGATTCCACAACTTCATCGTACACATCTTGAGGGGCGAATTCAGAGGACGCTCTTTTGGTGAGCTGACTGAACGTAAACTTGCCCTGTGCTACGAGTACGGACTCATCACCTCGCTTGTCTTCATCAGTCCTTTCCAAAGCCGCTTCCAGCGATGCGCCAGACACGCTACGCGCATCTTCTGTAAATCGCAAATCGGTATCTGGGGCAACCGGATTGCTTGCATCGGTGCAGCCTGTGAGGATGAGCAGTAGCAGGGCTACAAGGGTGAGGGTGTAGTTGGTGCGCATGATAAGCCTCTTGGGTATGTGGTGAGACACAGTAAGAACGTCCCGCTGGGGCGGGCGCTACCAGAGGCTTCTTCAAAGGCGGTGCCACGTTGAGTGCTATGGGGCGTAAACCAGCAGAATGATATCGAAATGTTATAAATCGTCCATTTTCGGACAGAAATGAGGGTATTGGACAAGGCATGCCCGCTACAAGGGTGCGAATAGGATGCACATCCTGGGCAGTGCATGCACACATTTGCAGGAGGGCAAAGTGCCCTTAAAAGCAGGTGTCTTCAGATACAACAGCAAAGCCCTCTTCTACACAGAGAAGAGGGCTTGGGGAAGAGGACTTGGGGCAGATTGCCATGGGGAACTTCAGCCAGCAGAGACTGCGTGGGTAGAGGGAAAAACAAGGCATGGGACGTTCACCCAGAGACGCCCCATGCCGGGAAGGACCCCGCGGCTTGGGGTCACTTCAATAGCATCATCTGTCGGGCTAGTACCTGTTGGCCTACCTGGAGCCGGTACAGATACAGGCCGCTGGTACCGGCTGCGTCCTGCGCGTCCCATGTGTACGAGTGAGCACCCGCAGGCAAGATGCCATCGACCAGCATAGTTACCTTCTGACCGAGTGCATTATAGATACTCAGCGAAACTGGAGCCGATGCGCCTGAGAGCGAGAAGGCAATCGTCGTTGTCGGGTTGAAGGGGTTTGGGTAGTTCTGGTGGAGTTCGATGGTCGTGGGTACGTCCGCCTCTTCGATAGCCGTCGGGTTGGCTGTGACATCGAGGAGTTTGATGCGGGTAGCGACAAGGAGGGCGGTCACGGTGGATCCGCGTACAATCGCATTTTGGCCCGGAGCCAGCATGGTACGGTCCAGCGGTTGGTTGTTGGTATCAACCACCTCGGTAGCCTCGTCGACGAGAAAGGTGATGTCGGAGACGACGATCTGGTTGCTCGTGAGCCTACTGATGGTGCCTGTGGTCTCTACGGTTGCTTCCGTGTTGTCTTCGAGCTTGATCTTCCGGGCGATGAGGGTGCCGTCTGCCTGGACATCCCCTTCGATTTCGACAAACTGACCGGTGGAGAGGTCGCCGAAGGAAAGGAGGTTGTTGTCGTTGTCGAGCACCAGTGTCTGTTCGGTCACAGCGAAGGAGACGCCTTCGACCACGATGGCATCGGTACCGAGCGATTCAATGGTGCCGCGCAATTCAACCTCGTCATCTTCGCGGTCCTCCAGCTTGATTTTTCGTGCGGTGATGGTGCCGTCGGGTTGCACATCGCCTTCGGCTTCTACGAGCATGCCCACGGCGAAAGCGCTAAAGGCGGTGGGATTGTTGGCATTGTCAAGCAGCAATGTCTGATTCGTCACGACGAAAACAGAGCCGCCTACGGTGACGGAAGAAGCCTCTATGGCTTCGATCTCGCCTGTAACCTCTATTTCGTCATGGGCACGATCTTCGATTTTGATGTGGGTAGCAATCAGGTGTCCACCTACACGATCTCCTCGGATTTCGACGAGCAGACCGACGATCAGGTCAGCAAAGGCAATCGGGTTGTTGTCGTTGTCGAGCACGATCGTTGATGCATCCACCGTAAATGGGGTGCCGTTGACCGTGACGCTATTGCTTTGCAGCGTTTCGATGGGGCCGGTAAACTCGACTTCATCGCCGTTGTCGTCGTTGCCATTATTGTCGTCACCGTTGTCATCGCCTCCGCCATTATCGTCACCACCACCGTTATCATCGTCACCATCTTCGATTTCAATGTCCGTAGCGAAGAGGTCGCCATTGTCATCGCGCCCGCCTCGGATCTCGACAAGCATGCCGACAGCGAGGTCAGCAAACGTGATGGGGTTGTCGTCGTGGTCACGGATGGAGGTGGCAGCGTTAACGAAGAAGAAGGTGTCGTCTACCATAAGGCCATCACTCTGGATGTCATTTATGGTGCCGGTGAATTCGACCTCGTCATCCTCGCCATCATCATCCTCTTCTTCTGTACCGATGGTGATGTCAATACGCGCCTCAAACTCGTTGTCGTTATCGTCCTCAATGCGGGCACGCCATTCCCAGTCTGTTTCGGAAGGATCGGTCGTGCTCAGGTCCACCGAGGTAGTGTAGGTGCCGTTGAAGTGGTTGGTGAAAGCCCCCTCAATGTCGTTGCCACCCTCATCGGGCTTCAGGCGAAATTCGTTTTTGTCGAGGTCATTGAAGTCGACGTGGAGTGCTGTGACTTGCACATAGAGGACCTCGGTGCGGTCGAAGGTGCGGTCGTCGGTAGAAAAATCCGCATTTTTGGAAAGGATGATAGCGGCCTGTGCGTAGAGGTCAGTGGCTCCGAAAGCAAGGAGCATGCTGATTACGAGCACGCACGCCAGGCGGGTTACTGTAGCAGCGTGGGTCATGGGAAACAGGCGATTTTTTTGGGGAATGGGGATCATCACCTGATAAGCATGACAAAGAGGATGCCAGTCCTCGGTGAAACAACCTTCTGACTGCGAAGAGGGCCTTGCGCGAGGATATCAGCAAAGGGGCTGTGCACTTGATTCTCAACGGTGTGCAGATCATGCACGGTTGCGAGAGACCTTAAACAGCAGGATGAACGTGCCGGGGAGGAGCTAGAACTGCAAGCGCAGGCTGATATGCATTTGTCCTGAGGAGAAAGTGGGGGCGACGAAGAAGGTGTTGCGTTCGGGGGAAGCACCACCCGTCACGAGCGCGTCGATGTAGCTATAGGCCCACACGGTGGCGGCTCCCAGCAGCAGGGCGTTGCGGGTCTGGTGCCAGGTGTTGAAAGTATCGTACCGGTCGAGTGCTTCGGCGGGGGTGGTGGCCGCATCATAGTCGCGCTCGGCATTGGCGCGGAGCAAGTGCGCGGCTGCGGTGCTGCCGACCAGGGTGCCCCAGAGGCCGAGGAGCACACGGCCTTTCGTGCGATCACCTTTATGAATCTGGCCCCAGCCAGGCAGCACCATGGAGCGGAGGGCTGCCTCGGAACGCCGATCCTCCACAATCACATACCGCACAGCGTCGGACGCCGACTCTTCGTCGCCTCGCATGTGACGAAACTCGGCCTGCACTTCCTCAAAAAAAGTGAGGATCTTTGGGGAGACCATGAGCGGGTCGAGTGTGAGGTTGGGGTTTAGGCTGAGCGCTGCCGTAAACTGGTCGCGGGCGTCCTGCGGCTGGTTTTGCGAATATTCGATCAGGCCGAGGATGGTATGAATCTGTGCCAGTTCATCGCGAGAATACGCCTCAAACGTATCGAGAGCCGTGCGGGCCGAGTCGGCGGCGGAGGCATAGTCGAGTTGCTGGTAGGCATCCCACATCGCCTCCACACGGGGCGGCGTAGACTGTCCATAGGCTGCTGGTGCGTTCCACACCATCAGTCCACCTACGACTACAATGGCAACAAGGCACAACAGATCGTTCATGGATTATCGAATGATAGCCATCATCTGGCGAGCCGTGAAATCACCTTGTTGCAGCCGGTAAAAATAGATGCCGCTGCCCATGCGCATGCTGTCCAGCCCGAGCCCGTTCCACGACACCTGATGCAGGCCCGGAGCCAGCACCCCATCAACGAGCGTTGCTATCTGCCGCCCACGCACATCGAATACCGTGAGGCGCACCGGGCGTCCTGCCGCTTCCGTAGAGAGAGAAAACGAAATGGTTGTCGAGTTGCTGAACGGGTTGGGGTAGTTAGGGGCAAGTACGAAATCGGAAGGCGCATCGGGTTGTTCAAGGCCCGTATTGAGATCCCCGAAGGTTTCTACGGAGCCAAGTACCCGTCCGTTCGGATCACGGCCGCCGAAGACAAAGAGCGCCCCCTCAAAGGCTGCTGTCGCACTGCCTTCGCGGGCAGTAATCAGGCGTGGCATCGGCTCCCAAGTTCCAACAGAAAGCACCATACGCTGCACATCGGCGAGTACCCGGTCGGTGCCATCACGTCCGCCAATGGCATAGATCGTATCGGCGATGGCGGCGGCGCTGAGGCTACCGCGTGCGCTGGGAAGCGGGGCGAGGGACGTAACCACGCCTATGGAGTCGAGCCGTTGCGCAAGGTTCAGCGGGCCCCGGTTGAAGCCGCCAAGGAAGATGACATCGGCATCCACCGTAACGGCGGCGAAAGCGGCCCGCGCTGTGCCTAGCAATTCGCTGCTGGTTTGTTGCTTGGCCGCCGAGGTCGAACCAGCGCACTTGGCTTCTTCGACTTCGCTGTCGCGCTCATCATCCACCCGGAAGGTGAGGTCGTCGTCAAACTGGCTCTGGCCCTCGCGTACGATGTAAATCTGATAGCGGCCTTGCCCTTCGTTGCCCGTGCCTGGTGCCCCATCAGCTTCTATGATTGTTACGTTCTGCCCGGCGTTGAAGGCCGAGAGATTCCAGTCCGGCGGGTTGGTGGGGTTGTTAGCTCCGGCCTCGGTGTAGGTGAAGAAAACCTGCTGCCAGTCTATCGGCTGCGATGGATTGTCCTGCACCTGCACATAATCGCGGATGTTGAAGATGTCGCCGGAATTGAGGTCGATGTTCGAGGTGCAGAACGCCAGCACGGCCTCATCGCCGCCACCATCGCCGTCATCTTCGACGCGGATGCGGGTAGCGGTGATCGTGCCATTGAGCGCCCGCTCGCCCCGCGCCTCCACCGTCATCCCCACCCCCAGCGACGAAAACGGG
>DATGCC010000755.1:0-5722 GCA_035312345.1 Rhodothermales bacterium | reverse complement strand
GTCTATGTTGAACTGCCGGAGCAATATCACCTCTCTGCGCCCTACCCAAACCCGTTCAATCCCTCAACGCACTTTACGGTCATGGTCGCTCGAGAACAACACGTCCGCATCGAAGTGATGGACGTGCAGGGGCGGCGGGTGTCCTTGTTGCATACGGGCGTGCTACCAACCCATGAGATGCACGACTTCACGTTCGAGGCACACCATTTACCGACGGGGGTTTACGTGATACGCACCCGAGGCGAGACGTTTGCGACCACCCGTACGCTGGTATTGGTGAGGTAAGACACCGCCATTGAGACGCGTACGCAGCGAAATCAGTGTCCCACTCAGCCTCCACCGGAACGCGTTGTTGTTTGCCGTTCCGGTGCTTCGCCTCTCCCACAGGCACGCTCTATCTCCTGCGCCAACTTCTCCATCCCCTCTATGAAGCCAGCTGCCACTGCACGCTTCATCTCTGCGGAATAGTTCGCCACAGCTTCTCCATCCAAGGTAATCTGCTGGTGAAGATGAGTTCGATCTCGTGAGACAGGCTCAAAAACCCATGCAAACTGTGCTACGGAATCCTGAAGCTTCATCTCAATCACGGCCTCTTCGCCGCTTCGAACGTCGACCAGGGTCCAACTCGTTGGCTCCTGTCCGTGAGATTTGGTCAAGCCGACAGATCCTGTCTCGAACGGGCCGTCGAGCTTAACCCACTCGATGGCTGCATCAAAGGCCCAGTCCCGACGTTGCTCCAGAACCGCCACGCTTCAGGTGCCGAGACTTCGACCACGACAGTATGTTCGAAATTCCACCTATGAACAACAATATCATCAACCTGGCACCAATAATCAGCTTACCCGGTCACTCCATCAATGCTACAAGTACGGTACAACCTTGCTGATCATAAGCGCCTACAGCCCCACAGACAATCTAATACCTAGCGCGGATAATCGTAGCTGACGCGGACGGCCACCTGTCCGTCGTAGTCGGAGTCAATGGCGGTGACTTTTTGTACCTTGATGCCGCTATTCTTCACCACCGGCAGTTTCTGAAAAGACTCAACCAGGGAACGAACGGTGGCGTCCAGTCCTTCGGCATTTTCGCCGAGCGTCTCCCCCTCGGTGCGCCAGTCAATTTCTACAGGGCCATCAATGTGCGCTTCGTGGCTCTGCACGGCCTGCGCGATGTTGTTCTCAAACGCCTCTTTGGCCTTCTCCAACTGAACGGCGCTGACTTCCTTCTCGGTGGGTTCCATGTCTGCGATCTCTTCTAGGATACGACGGCTGCGTTTGCTCATTTTTTGGCTTTGGCCTTTTTCTTACCGCTGGCTTTGGTTTTCTTCTTCTTGCTGCTGGAGCGCCTCTTGCCTTTGCCCTTCTTCGCGGCCCGTTCGGCCAGCAACTGAAGCGCTTCCTCCATCGTGACGGTCTCGGGCATCTGATCCTTGTTGAGCGAAGCGTTGAGTTTCTCGTGCTTCACGTAGGGTCCGTAGCGCCCGTTCCATACCTCCACAGGTTCGCCCGTTTCTGGATGTTGCCCGATGGTGCGCAGGGGTTTATTCTTAGCCTCTTTTTCGGCTATCAGTTCCAGCGCCCGGTCCAGGTCTATCGTGAAGATGTCGTCGGAGGCCTTTAGCGAGGCATACACTCGACCGTGCTGGGCATACGGCCCGTATTTGCCAATGTTGACTTGAATCGGGTTGCCCGTTTCGGGATGCTCGCCAATTTTTTTGGGCAGCGCCAGCAGATCGAGGGCCAGCGACAACGTGACATCCGAAGGCTCGACGCCTTTGGGTAGCGACATCCGCTTGGGTCGTCCTTTCTGTTCATCGTCACCAAGCTGGACGTAGGGACCATACGGGCCTTCGCGCAACAGGATGGGCTGATCTGCCTCGGGGTGGATGCCGAGCACCCGGTCTGGCGCGTTCCCCGCACGGAGCAGCTCTTCCAGTGTCTCTTCCGTGATGTCACCGGGCGCGATTTCATCAGGCATGGAGGTACGCTGCTGCTCGCCATCAATGTCGCCTTCAATATACGGGCCGTACTTGCCGACGCGTACCACAAAGTCGCCCCACTTCGGAAATGAGAGCGTCGAGACTTCGCGGGCGTCTACTTTGTCGAGCGCGTTTTCGACCCGGCCCTCGATGCCTTTGTCGCCTTTGTAGAAACTGCGCAGAAAGGCGGTGGCCTCTCGTCCTCCTGCCGCGATATCGTCGAGCACCTGCTCCATCTCGGCGGTGAAGCCCGTGTCTACGAGTTGCTCGAACTGGGCTTCCAGCAGGTTGTTGGTGGCGAAAGCGGTGAACGTGGGCACGAGGGCACTACCCTGCTTCTGCACGTAGCCGCGATACTGGATGGTGTTGATAATCGACGCATAGGTGCTGGGCCGACCGATGCCCTCTTGCTCTAGCGTCTTGATGAGCGTCGCTTCGGTGTAGCGAGCGGGTGGCTTCGTCTCGTGACCCACCGGATCGACCTGTTTGCAGGCAGGGGTGTCACCCACCTTGAGATCAGGCAGCGGATTGTCGCGGTCTTCGAGGGCGGCTTCGGGATCGTCGCTGCCTTCCACATAAGCCCGGAAGAAACCAGGAAACTCGACCGTTTTGCCCGAGGCGCGGAACAGCCCGGTATCATCGCCTTCGCCCGCTTCGATCTGGGCGGTGACGAGGCGGAGGCGGGCGTCGGCCATCTGCGTCGCCACGGTGCGCTTCCAGATCAAATCATACAGCCGGGCTTCTACGCCGGAGAGCCGATGCTCTTTCGCTGTCTTCATCTGGTTGCCCGCCGGACGGATGGCCTCGTGGGCCTCCTGGGCGTTGCGGACCTTGCTGGCGTAGCGACGCGGGCCGGGGCTGAGGTATTCCTTGCCATAGCGTTCCTCCACGGCCCGGCGGCTGGCGCTGATGGCCTCCTGCGACAGGTTGGTAGAGTCGGTTCGCATGTAGGTGATGTAGCCATTCTCATAAAGTTTCTGCGCCACCTGCATCGTCCGCTGCGCACTGAGGCCAAGCTTACGGCTTCCCTCCTGTTGCAACGTCGAGGTGATGAACGGCGGGGCAGGCGAACGGGTGGCTTTACGCACATCGACGTTGACCACTTTCCACGGTTCTTTCAGCAACCGCTCAGCGAGGTCGCGGGCCTGCGTCTCGCCCATCAGCAGCACGTCTTTGCCCTCTTGCAGGTTCTTCTTGAGTTGGCCTGTGTCGGGGTCGAAGTCGCGCCCGGTGGCGAGTCGGGTGCCCTGGTAATGGGTCATCTGCGCCTCGAACGTGCGTCCGTGCTGGGCCAGCAGCGCTTTCAGATCCCAGTACGACGCGGCGACAAAAGCGATGCGCTCCTGCTCCCGCAATACCAGCAGCCGCACGGCCACGCTCTGCACACGCCCCGCCGAAAGCTTCGGCGCGATTTTCTTCCACAGCAGCGGCGAGATGGTGTAGCCAACGAGCCGGTCGAGCACCCGCCGCGCCTCCTGTGCATCCACCAGATCCTGGTCAATCTCGCGGGTGTGATCCAACGCAGCGAGGATGGCTTCCTTTGTGATCTCGTGGAAGACCATGCGGCGGACGGGCACCTTTGGATTCAATACTTCCAGCAGATGCCAGCCGATAGATTCCCCCTCGCGATCCTCATCCGTCGCAATGTAAAGTTCGTCGGCCCCTTTGAGGGCCTCCTTCAATTCGCTGACCACCTTGCGCTTGTCGGGCGGGACGATGTAGAGCGGCTCGAAGCTGTCGTCAGTGCGGACGCCGAGCCGGGCCCATTCCTTGTCGCGCAGCTTGATAGGAATCTGGGAAGCCGAGGCAGGCAAGTCGCGCACATGGCCCATGCTGGCCTCAATGCGATACTCGCCTTTGGGAAGAAATTTGCGGATCGTACGTGCTTTCGTTGGAGACTCTACAACAACCAATCGCTTCATAAATACCAGAGCGTGCTAAACGGTGCTTGATGGACGGATTCATCGATAGCGAGAAGACCAACCTATAACTGGAGTGGGCATTTCGCCGCGGCTCGTCTCACACGCCAGATAGGATTCAACGTTCCGCCGCCGCTGGAAGCGTCCCGGTAGACCTTCTTCTCCTCTTATTCGTTACCATCTTACGATATATTGCCGCTGAAGGCGTATAAACCTCGCCTCTTTCCTGCCGGCTTGTTACCTTCTACCGCTTCATTCCCGACTACCACCAGACGAGAGATAGCATGAATAACAAAGAGATCATCATAGACTCGACTGCGCTCGTGACCGCCGTAGCGGCTGCCGCAGGTGCAGCGGCTGGAGCCGTGGCCCTTGCCCGTGGCGAAACCATGGGTGCGCCCGGTATTACGAAAGGGCTGGCTCGCCTGGGGCGCGCCGTTGGAGGCAGCATGCTCACCGGCGTCGCGCTGGTCGGAGCCTGCTCAGCCCTCATTGCCGTAGCCACCTTCCAGGGCCTCCGCCAGATTGACTTATAGGAACCTATGAGACTATGAATCTAAGAGCCTATGATTTCTGTTAGGCTTCCCTGTTCATAGACTCCTAGACTCCCAGACTCCTAGACTCTTAACCATCACCTCAAACATGTCAGGTAACTCCACCAAGTACGTCTATCGCTTCGGCAATGAAACCGCCGAAGGCAATCGCACCATGAAGTCGCTGCTGGGCGGCAAAGGGGCCAATCTGGCCGAAATGAGCGCTATTGGCCTGCCGGTGCCTCCCGGATTCACACTCACCACCGAAGCCTGTGACTACTACGTCAAGCACGATGGGCAATGGCCGGACGGGCTGGAAGCCCAAGTCAAAGCGGGCGTTCAGCACGTAGAAGAAGCCATGGGCATGGCCCTTGGCGATGCCGAGAACCCGCTGCTCGTCTCGGTACGAAGCGGCGCGGCCATTTCGATGCCGGGCATGATGGACACCGTGCTCAATCTCGGCCTCAACGACAAAGTGGTTGACGGGCTCGCCCGCAAAACCGGTAACGAACGCTTCGCCTACGACGCCTACCGCCGTTTCATCGACATGTTTGGCAACGTAGTGATGGGCGTCCCACACGACGACTTCGAGGACGCCATCCACAAGATGAAGGAAGAGCAGGGCGTGGAAAATGACGTCGATCTGACCGCAGACGACCTCAAGGACCTCGTCGATCGCTACAAAGCCATCTACCGGCAGCACACGGGCCACATGTTTCCCGAAGATCCGATGGAGCAGTTGCGCTATGCCATCAACGCGGTCTTCGGATCGTGGGACAGCGCGCGGGCCGTCAAATATCGCCAGATCAACAAGATCACCGGGCTGCTTGGCACGGCGGTGAATGTGCAGGCAATGGTGTTCGGCAACATGGGTACCTCCAGTGGCACCGGGGTTTGCTTCACACGCAACCCCTCCACCGGCACACACAAACTCTACGGCGAATTCCTCATCAACGCCCAGGGCGAAGACGTGGTGGCTGGCATCCGCACGCCGGAGCCCATTGCCAAGATGGAAGATGAACTGCCTCAAGCCTATCGCCAACTTGTAGCGCTGACCGACCAGTTGGAGCAGCACTACAAGAACATGCAGGATATCGAGTTTACGGTGCAGGAAGGCCGCCTCTTTATCCTCCAGACACGCAACGGCAAGCGTACCGGCGCAGCGGCCATCAAGATCGCTGTAGATATGGTGGAGAGCGGGCTGACGGACAAGGAAACGGCCGTGCGCTCGCTCGTGGAACCCGGCCACCTCGACCAGTTGCTGCACCCTGGCTTCAAGGATGCATCGGCCT